>DATDCV010000425.1:0-5914 GCA_036524155.1 Verrucomicrobiia bacterium | reverse complement strand
AAATGAGCAAACCCATGGCCGGCGCCGTACTCCATGGCGCCAAGGATCTGCGAGTGGAGTCCTGTGCGGTGCCGGAACCAGGTCGCGGAGAGGTTCTGATACGCGTGCAGCGTGCCGGCATCTGCGGTTCTGACCTGCACTATTTCACGCATGGGTATTGCGGCGCGTTCGTCCCCGACCGGCCTTTCATCCTGGGACACGAACTGGTGGGGGAGGTGGCGGCGGTCTCGGAGGATGTGCGGGAACCCTGCCCAGGCGCCAGGGTTGTCGTCAACCCTGCGCGCGCGTGCGGGTTTTGCCGTTACTGCAAGAGCGGTCGGGGCAATTTGTGCCCGAAAACCATCATGCTGGGCAGCGCCAGCACCAGCCCCCCCACTCATGGCGCCTTTGCCGACTTCGTGACGGTCCGTGCCGACCAGTGCCATCCGATTCCGCTTGAAATGAACAACGGTGTGGCTGCCATGATGGAGCCGTTGGCAGTAGCGTTGCATGCGGTCAAACGCCCGGGCGCGGTTTCAGGCAAAAGCGTTCTGGTGCTGGGGGGCGGCCCGATCGGACTACTTGTGGCATTGACCGCTCGTGCCTACGGAGCGATGCCTGTCGTGTTGAGCGACGTCGTCGCCGGCCGGCGGCGGCAAGCCGCCGCTCTCGGCGTCGATGCGGTGCTGGACCCCGTCGTCCCCACCCTCAGGGAATCAGTTCACGAGCTCGCTGGCGACGGCTTCGAGGTGATCTTCGAGGCCTCGGGCGCTCCGCCGGCGCTCCGCCAGGCCTTCGATCTGGCAGGGCCCGGCGCTACCATCGTCCAGATTGGCACGCTGGGCGCAGCCGACATTCCTTTGCCGGCGAACCAGGTGATGGTGCGGGAAATTCAGCTCCTCGGTTCCTTCCGCTACGGCGACGTTTTCAGCGAAGCCATCGTGCTGGCGACCTCCGGCCATGTGAATCTCGAGCCGCTGGTCAGCCGCGTCTTCCCCCTGAGCCAGGTCTGCGAGGCGATGGCCGCAGCGGCCGGGAAAGAACAAGTAATGAAAGTGCAACTCCAGATACCGCAGTAGCCCGGCCCAGTGAGGCGGAACCAATCGCGAGCGCCGACGAATAGAACACCTCCGAAAACCACGAATTTATGCTGCAGTTGAAATTGCGCACGCCAGCGTTCGCCATGCTGCTCGGCGTGTTGACCCCCGACCACAGCGGCTCGGCCGCCCCCTCAGCCCATCTGGAATACTGCAACGCCGTTCAAAACAAGGTGGGCTTCATCCGCTACCCCCTCGGAACCATCGGCGTGTGGTCGACCGCTTCCGGTGAGAGCGCGGACGTCCTCACGAGGGTGCCGAGAATCTATCCCTGCGTGAACGCCGCGGTGGCGCGGCCACCCAAGGAGGAGTGGCGCGCATCAGTGACCGGCGACCCATCGATGCTCCTGATCAATTACGAGTCCAGCAAACCTTGTGGGCCGACCACGATGGTGACGACGGTTTCGCCGCACGTGTCGGTGTTCAAGGTCAGCTTCCCCGAGACGGCCGCCAGGCGTTACCTGGTGTTTGATTTCACCAAACCGACCGTCGATAGCTGGGCCCGGCTCGACAAATGGAACGACCGGACCGTCACCCGCGTGGACGACCGGACGCTGCACGCAGTGATTGGTGAGCCTGGACAGCGGAGCGCGTATTACATGATCCGCTTCAGCGAACGTTCGGTCGCGTCTGGTGGTTGCGAGGCTGCCGCCACCGGGGCAGTAAAGGCGGTGGATGCCAGCCTGTGCCGGTATGCGCAGTTTGATGCGCCGAGCGTAACAGTTGCGGTCGCCGTCTCCTTCACCAGCCTCGAACAGGCCGGCCAATTCCTCGCTGCCGAGTTTACGGACTTCGACGCGGTCCACCGGCGCTGCCGTTTGGCGTGGGAGGAAGTTCTCACCAGGGTGGCGGTCGAGGGGTCGGACACGGTGAAACGCATGGCCGCGACCGCCCTTTACACGACGTATGCCAATATCATCGATGGGTCTGACGGTTCGTGCTATGCGAAATACTATCCTCGGCCGCGCTCGGTCGCTTCAAGCGCGTATTGGCAGTTCATCGGCGGCTACCAAAGCTGTTGCTGGGACAATGTCCGCGCCACCTACCCGTTCCTCATGCTCGCCTATCCCGAGGTCATGACCGACGTGCTCAATACCTATTTAGCCCGTTACGAGCGTGACGGATGCCTCGATGGCGACATCTGCCTGTTCACCGGCACGCTCGGCCATCGCAATATTCGTTTCAGTCCCCTGCTGGTTGCTCAGGCTTTTGAAAGCAGCGTCCCCGCCCCTTATGCCAAGCTCTACGCCGCTCTGAAGGACAATTTCAGCAACCCGGCTTTCGCGCCGGAAAGCCTCGTCTCTGCAGGCTACCTGTTGCAAGCGACCAACGGCGGGTTCGCCTGCTCACGCTCGCTCGAATATGCGACCGGCTTCGACGCCCTGGCACTGCTGGCCCGAGCGCACTCGGACTCGGCAGCGGCGGCCCGCTACGCCCGCTCGCGCCAGCTTTACACCAATCTTTGGGACTCCGCCGCCCGGGCTTTCCGCGTCAAAGATTCCACCGGCGCCTGGGGGCCCATCGAAAACCAGAAAATGACCTGGAACCCCAACCCGCAGGGACTCTTTGAAGGGAGCACCAGGGACTGGATGTTCGCCGTGCCGCACGACCCTTATGGCCTGATGGCGTTGCCCGGGCAGCAGGACTTCGCGCGGCGCGTAGCGGCTTATTGTCTCAATGACGCCTGGTTCAACGATTACCAGCTTCAGTATCCGTTGCTGCTCTACTACGCCGGAGCACCCAACACCGCCCAGCAGATCATCCGTCAACGCTGGGTCCCCCTCTTCGACCAGGCGGTGATGTTCGAAGGGGTCCGCCCCAAGCCGCCCCATGGCGGCTGGCAAACTCATTACACCGGCAACTCCGGCTGGCTGCTCTGTTCCCTGATCGGCCTGTATCCGGTGCCCGCTCCGGCCGGACAATTCATCATCACGTCGCCTCCGATCACCGAGGCCGTCATCCGGAACGGCAGGCACGACCTCACCATTCGGACGAAGAATAATAACCACACGAACATCTATATCCGGTCGATAACAGTCGATGGCCGCGGTTATCCCGCGTATCTGATTCCGGCGAAACGCCTTGCGGCGGGCGCGACCATCGAACTGGAAATGGGCAGCGACTCCTCGCAAAGCCTGGGCGACCTCTATGTCGGGTCCTCCGACGGTTTCATTCTGGATGCCGAACTCCGATCTGCCTCGGTCCTGAGGTGCACGGTGGAATGCGGCGCCGTTGAGGCTACGACGAAGATCCACACTCGGAACAAACCGGTGAAGGTGTTGCTGGACGACCAACCGGTCGAGGGGTGGGGTTATGATGACGAGCAGCAGACTCTGGCCATTCGAACCTTTGGCACGGCTCGCATCGAGGTGGTGACCAGGTAGGCGCGTGCGCGAGCGCCTCCCCCATCCGTCACCTCCGCTGATGGGCTCTCAATTCTGATTCGGGCGTTTGCGAACTCGCGGGGTTTCTCTTCCATCCGAGCCCCGCGCGATCCAGAGCTGGCGCGATCGGCGCGCCGGCAGAGCAAAAAGTATAAAAAAATTGTGAAGTTTTACACTGAATGCGGCTTGGTGCGCCGGGGTGGGGAGGTATAGTTGGGCTAGTTGACGATTAAAAATGGGCCTATGGATCCACTACGCAGGTTGACAACCGGAGCGGCAGGCGCCGGTAACCGCGGCGTTGGGGCGGTTCCGAGGGGTTTCACGCTGATCGAACTGCTGGTGGTGATAGCGATCATTGCGATCCTGGCGGCGATGCTGCTGCCAGCGTTGAGCAAGGCCAAGGCATCGGCGCAAAGGACATCGTGTCTGAATCAACTGAAACAGTTTCAAATAGCGTTGAAGCTGTATGCGGATGAGCAAAACGGTTACTTCCCGCCATACGTCGACCAGGGGCCGAAGTGGCCCGCGTCGCTGCTGGGGTATTATCGGAACACCAACATGTTGCGCTGTCCGACCGACCTGCTGCAGGGCAAGCCGATGGGGAACGGTTCGTCGGGGACATATCCGACGTTGGCGATGAAGGGGGCGGACGATGCGTTGCGGAGCTATATTATGAACGGGTGGAACGACCTCCAACCCGGTGGCCCGGCGAGCCGGGCAAATGGGAGCGGTTACAATATCAAAGAGAGCGCCCTGCCCCGCCCCGCAGTAACGATCATTTTCGGGTCGAAGAAACACCTGGAGGGGGATTTTTGGATGGACCTTCTGGAAAATGCGGGGGGCGGGATGAACAATGCGATCTACAAGATCCAACATGCGCGGCACGGCGGGCCGAGGCCGTCGGTGTCGGGCGGGTGCAATTATGCGTTCGGGGATGGGAGCGTGCGCTACGTGAAGTTCGGCGGGACAGTGTGGCCGTTGTGCCAATGGGCGGCGACGGAAGAACAGCAAAACCTGAAACGGATCAATTGGCCGTCGAATCCGGCGTTCCCGCCGGCCATGCTGGCCGATTAGTCAATCAGTGAACGAAAATTTGGGTTAGAAGCGCATGCGTTTGCGGTAGGCGGCGGGGGTTTTGCCGGTGGCGCGGCGGAAGACGCGGGTGAGATATTGGACGGAGTGAAAGCCTGCTTGCTCGGCGATCTGCTTGGTGGGCAAATGGGTGGTGGCGAGGAGGGTCTTGACTCGTTCGAGGCGGACGTGGTGAATCTCCTGATGAATTGTTCGGCCGAGCACGCGTTTCAGGCGAGGTTCGAGCGCGGAGCGTGACAATTTGAGGTGAGCCAGAACGTCGCGGACGCGGATGTCGCCGCGGGCATGGGTGCGGATGAAGCCGGCGGCACGTGAAACGGCGTCATCTTCGGTGGCGAGGACGTCGGTAGAGAGGCGGGTGACGATGCCGCGGGGGGGGACCAGCAAAGCTGAAGAGGGAGGCGCGCGGCGATCCATCAACCGATCCAGGAGGGCGGCGGCTTCGTAGCCGATGGCTTCCGGGGCGAGATCGACGCTACTGAGGGGCGGATGGGAAAGGTCGCAGAGGCAATCGTCATTGCCGGCACCGATGACGGCGACGTGGTCAGGAACAGCGACTCCGGCCTGGACGCAGGCGCGGAGGACCTGGAGGCCGCGGCTGTCATTGCAGGTGAGGATGCCGGCGGGTTTGGGAAGGGAACGGATCCAACTGACGAGGCGCCTTTGTTCGAGGTCCCAGGCGACGGCGCGGTCGGCCGGGAAGAGGCTGCAGGTTATGCCGAGAGCCTCAAGGTAATCGCGAAAGGCATCGCCGCGGTCATCGAGGGGCGGGTCCAGGCCGCGGGGAAAGCCGCAAAAGCCGAAGTGGCGGAAGCCGCGTTCGCGGAGATGTTCGGCGGCGATCCGGGCGACTTGCTGGTGGTCGGGGCCGATAGCGGGGACGCCGGGCAAAGTGAGCATGCGGCGCAGTTCGACGACAGGAACGCAGACGGCGAGGACTGCGTTGGCGGTGCGCCGGTTGCCGATTCTGGCGAGGATGCCGTCGCCGCGCCATTCTTTAAGCCATTTAGGAGGCGGTTCATCGAGGGCATGCGGCTCGAAATAAACAGTCCAGCGGGCATGCTCGTGAGTATAGCGGGCGACGCCGTGGAGAAGGCCGCGCGCGTAACCATTGGTGGCTTCGATCAGCAGGGCGACCTGGCGGGTGGCTCGCATACACGAAAAAGTCAGCAGGTGTTCACAGGACGCCGCGGTGACAAATAGTATAAAGAAACTGTCATTTTTTACACAGAATCCATCTTGGGGTCAAGGACGGCGGAATTAAGATGAAAGGCGAGCTGACAGAGGTCAGTCCCGGCGTGCTGCGGGCGCGCAGCCGAGCCGGTTCGAGACCAGACGCCAAAAGCAACCAACGGAAAACCT
>DATDCV010000424.1:0-1694 GCA_036524155.1 Verrucomicrobiia bacterium | reverse complement strand
GTTCCGCCTCGGCTCCGACATGGAGACCGCCGCCAATGACGTGCGCGACAAAGTGTCCGGAGCACAACGCGACCTCCCGCCGGATGCCGATCCGCCCATTGTCTCCAAAGCAGACGCGGATTCGCAACCGGTGGTGTTCATCGCGGTCTATAGCCCCGAGCGGGATTTGCTGGAATTGTCGGACATCGCCTACCGGCAGTTGCGCCCGTTTCTGCAAACGATCGACGGCGTGGCGGAAGTCGGGATTTGGGGCGAGAAACGCTATTCCATGCGTCTTTGGCTGGATGGACACCGCCTCGCCGCGCACGGCCTGACCCCCGTCGATGTGCGAAACGCGCTCAACCGCGAGAATGTGGAATTGCCTTCGGGACGCCTCGATGGCGCTCAGGTCGAACTCAACGTGCGGCTGGCAAGCCGTTTCAGCACCGAGGAGGAGTTCAATAATCTCGTGATCCATGAGAGCACCAACGGCCCGGTCCGGCTCAAGGACGTGGGCACAGCCGTCATCGGTCCCGAGAACCTTCGCAATCTGATGAAACAGAACGGGGTGCCGGGGGTAGGTGTGGTGCTCCGTCCACAGCCCGGCGCCAACCAAATAGCCATCGCTGATGAGCTTTACCGGCGTCTCGAACTGATCCGCAAGGACCTGCCCCAGGACATTCAGACATCAGTGGGATTTGATATCACCCGCTACGTGCGCGCCTCGATCCGCGAGGTGCGCGAGACCATCTTCGTCGCCGTTGGCCTCGTGGTCCTGATCATCTTCCTGTTCCTGCGCACCTGGCGCTCCACCATTGTTCCGGCCCTCGCAATTCCTGTAAGCCTGATCGGGGGGTTCTTCGTGATGTACCTCGCCGGTTACAGCATTAACGTGCTCACCCTCCTCGCCATGGTCCTGGCCATCGGCATTGTGGTGGATGACGCCATCGTGGTGCTGGAGAATATATATACCAAGATCGAGAAAGGGCTCCCGGCCCGGGAGGCTGGCGTGCAGGGGACGCGCGAGGTTTTTTTCGCTGTCATCGCCACCACCACGGCGCTGGTTGCGGTTTTTGCGCCCATCCTGTTCCTCGGCGGGTTGATCGGCCATTTATTCCGTGAATTTGCCGTCGTGCTGGCCGGCACCGTTGCCATCTCGGCCTTTGTCGCCCTCACCCTGACGCCCATGCTCTCCACAAAGGTCCTCCAGGCTCATTCGCATTCGCGTCTCTATCGCTGGACAGAGCCCTTCTTTCAAGGCATGACCAACGGTTACCGGCGGCTGCTCGGCTGGTTTTTGAAATATCGTTGGCTGGCATTTCCCGTCCTGGCGCTGACTGGTTTCGGCGCCTGGCTCAGCTTCTCCCAACTTCAACGCGAGCTGGCTCCGGTGGAGGACCGGGGGCGGCTCCGCCTCGCCGCAACCGCTCCGGAAGGCGCCAGTTTCGATTACATGGTCAATTACATGGACCAGCTCTCGGAGCTCGTCAGCAAATCGGTCCCGGAGGCCGACGTGATCCTCTCCTATACCGCCCCCGGCTTTGGCGGAGCGGGTGCAGTTAACTCCGGCTTTGTCCGGACGTTCCTGGTGGATCGGGCGCTGCGGAAGCGGTCCCAGGCCGACATTGCCGCGGAACTGAATCGCTCCTCACGCGCTCTCACCGACGCGCGGGTGAGTGTAATCCAGGATCCCACGATCAGCCTCGGACAGGGCG
>DATDCV010000423.1:0-12927 GCA_036524155.1 Verrucomicrobiia bacterium | reverse complement strand
AGTTGCGCCACAACCTCCGGCTGACACGTGTCGATTCCCACGGCGAAGTTGCTTGGCGCGCCTTAAGGGCGGCTGAGAAGACAACATCACGCCTGCGTTGGCAGCCGGAGTTGACGGCGGACAAGATGGTGGATGCGGCGGAAGAACTCAGCGCGGACAAATCGAGCGAGTTTAATTGTGGCAGCGCCGATTATTTGCATGTCGCCGCAGCACGTCGGCTGAGTTTATTGAACGAGATTGACGCATTCTGGACGTGCGATGCGGCTCAGGCTGCTCTGGCTAAGGCTGCAAGTTTGAAAACACGCCTGTTTGAAATGAAACGTTCTGCCAAAGAGTAGGGCACGCGCAGCGTTTTGTTTCGGAATCCTGTTTTTAAGATTGGCTGCCTCGCCTGGTTTTGCTCCAGGTCCTCCGGTTTCAGAGACCGACGCGCTCCTGATTACACCACGAGGCAAATGGAAATGGTCGCTCGGGAAGGTGCTGCCCCTCCGATTGCTGGGTGTAGGCCAGCCGTGATCCTGTTTCACCACCGAGCGGAAATGATTGGCTGCCGGGGCTGGACTCGCACCAGCACGAGCCGCCTTCAAAGGGCGGTGTCCTACTGATTAGACGACCCGGCAGGGGAAAGGCTGAAGGCTGAATGCTAAAGGCTAAAGTGCAGAGGAGGCGCACCAGCTTGTGCCCTTCAGCACTCGATCTTGGGCCTTTGAATTGGTGGCCCGCCAGGGTTACGCGCCCTGTTCTACGGATTAAAGTCCGTTGCATCACTTTAATGCTTGCGGGCCTGAAGAGGGTGCTCGCGGCAGGACCCGCACCTGCACTGGCGACGCTCTCAACGTCGTGTCTCTTCTATTGGACTACGCGAGCGAAGAAATTGGATCCTCCAGCCGGTGTTGCTCCGGCAGGATCGCTTTACAAAAGCGATCTGCAGGCTGCTGCATGGAGGCAAATGGTCGCAATCCCGAGTGCTGCCCTCGGCGGAGCTGGCTTATGAAACCGGCTTGAGCGCTGGCTCGATTGCGGTCAAAAATCCTGCGGATTTTTGAATAGATTTTTTCACGGAGTGAAAAAATAAATGGTCGGCGCGAGACGACTTGCACGTCCAAGGCTGCCTGATTCTGAGTCAGGTGGGTCTGCTATTCCCCGTGAACCACGCGCCGCTGAAATTGGCGTCCCTGACCGGCTTCGCTCCGGTGATCTCCTGCATGAGAGGCAGGCATGTTGGCTGGACTACACCACAGGGACTGAATTGGTGAGGGCAGGAGGATTCGGGCCTCCGACCTGATGCATGTCACGCATCCGCTCAGGCTGGCTCAGCTATGCCCTTAAAAGCGAGCTGTTTCCGACCGCCCCTTACATGGCGTTCAGTTCGTGGCGTTGACATTGCCACCCTCCTTTGCCCAATATCTCCTTGAGTGCACAGCGCCGATCTATGAACGACCGACTCAATCGTCTCTCGCGGCATGTCTGCTCCAAGTTGCGTACATTGGGGTTCTCCTCCCCCCGTGAGGCGGTGGTAAACTCTCTCCTGAAAGCGGCGCTTTTCGCGAGCCTGAAAACTGAAGAGGGCCGTTTTCTACGCGGTAGCCTGACCTTCGCCGATCCGAAGAACCCGGACATTGACATCCCACCGTGCCGGCGCGCGGATTATCCCTCCTTCACGCCGTTAGGACACCGCATGCCGCTCCATACGGGGGCCCTAGCGAAACTATTCCGTGCAGTTGATAGGTGGTCCGGTTCTATAGCAGTTTACGGCACCCCTGGGAAGAAATTATTCGTCTGGGAGGTTGTGGATCAGCTCGTTCAACATAACGTTCATCTGAATCGTGAATCGCCGACCGGATTTGCGGCACCAGGGGTGATTACCGTCAACATCGAAGGCATTGCTGATATATCGGTCTACCATGGCATCCTTTTTCTCGGTCGTGTTACGCAAGACACCCTCTCGACCACCGAGAGCGATGCTCTGAGTTCCGAGATTGTCGCGGAACGCGTGATTCCAGAGCTCGAACCAGTTGCTGATCGTATCGCCCTGGCTCTCAACTCCGAAGAATTTGAGGGCGACGTCCGGCCTCGACTTCTCGAGGCCTGGAGGAGCACGGTGTCCAGAATCTGCATAGGGTTGCGTCGCCTCGGCATCGGAGGATCGCTGCTTATAACGCCGAGGCCGCTCAGAGAGAACCTTGAGGTGGTGCATCCGTTCCGTTACACGCGCATGGGTGACTCGACGGCTCTGAGCGTGCTCGACGAGCTATATCACGAGGGAACCCAGTGGTCGAAGCCCGGATTCCCACAGGAGGCCTCACCAGAGTACGCTGCTGAGCTCGGTTGGGCACAAGCAGACGCCGAAGACCGAGCAAGCGAGCTTACCGCTGCAATCAAGTTGGTCACATCCCTTGCAACGGCGGACGGGCTCGTGCTGATGGACCGACTACTTCGGGTCCGGGGCTTCGGGGTTAAGATTACGATCGGCACCAGGTTGCCACCTATATACGACGGCCAGGATTTCAGCCACAGGGGTACGGGGGCTCGGAAAATCGACGCATCCCAGTTCGGAACTCGCCATGGCTCAATGCTCCGTTACTGTCACGCGGATCCTGAGGCAATCGGCGTAGTGATCTCGCAGGACGGCCACGTTCGCGTGATCAGCTCATCGGGGAGCAGGCTGCTCCTTTGGCAAAACGTAAGATTGCTCTCTCACGATCAGGGCGTGGCCGCTTATGCCCGCCAGATGAGAGGGTGGCGTAAAGCTCTGATCAGGAATCCCGTGCCAAGAACTCTCGGATTCACAGCAGTGCCCAAGACCATGCGCGCTCTGCTCGCTCTCAGGAGAAAGTAGTCCGCTCCGGCTGGGAGCATTTCCGCTTTAGCGATTCGTAGCTGACGCGGAGGGCGAAAGAGGGCGCGCCTGGCTTCGCGGACTTTAGGTCCTGCTTATGTATTCAACGGGACGGTTGGCTGGTCCGGCTTCGGTTACGCCGGGTTCGGAAGAAGGTTCCCTCCTGCTGCTTGTAAAGCCAGCGAAGGAACTTCTGGAAACGAGGATCAGCCTGAATCTTTTCGACGGTGTTGAACTCGTCGCGCAGTTCGTTATGCGTCCACGTTTTGTGGATGAAATCCTCGCAGGAATGGCAAGTCGGAGCGATGTCTCGTCCGCCTTTGCAGCGCGGCACAACATGGTGCCCTCGGGTGGGCACCTGCCGGTTACAGAATGCGCATGCTTCGTCCATACCGCCGGTCCAACAGTCCTCCTGAAACATATCCATATTCGTCGTCGTTGAAAGTTTCGAACCCCTGGTTGGTCTCTTCCACCAACTCACCCCCGCAAAAGCAGTGCAGAGTTATAAATGCAGAGTGCAAAGTGATTCTTGAATTCTGCATTCTGCACTCTCAACTCTTCACTGAACTGCGGGCCGCTCGATCTACTTCGCGTTCAGGGGCTCAAAAATGGTACGCGCGCCCGGTAACGCTCCGGGTCCAGGCACTCATCTAGTGCGACTCCGCTTATAAGGCGGACGGTTCTCTTTGAACTACGCGCGCAGAAGATGGCGGAATGCCGTGGACTTGCGCCACTTGCCCGAAGGCACGCATTCGTTAGCACCGAAGCCCGGCTCGCTTGTCCGGTTGGCATTCCAGAAATGGTCCGCGTGGCAGGAGTTGCACCTGCAACCTTCCCGGTTTGAGCGGGACGCCTCTTCATTGGGCTACACGCGGATGGCTCGCCAAGCCGTAGCCTTTGCGAAGGCTGGTGCCCACGGCCGGATTTGCACCGACACTCTGCGCGTTTTAAGTGCGCCGTCTCTGCATTGGACTACGTGGGCATCCCAAAATTGGGGTGATGGATTGCTGGAGTGGTGGATTGATGGGGAGAAGACTACCCGACCTGGATTCAACAATCCATCAATCCATTACTCCATCACTCCACTCCGAGATGGTGCCGCGTGAGGGATTTCCACCCCCAACCTCTCCGTCCTGAGCGGAGCGCCTCTTGTAGTTGGGCCAACGCGGCAAAATGGTACTCCCGGCAGGAATCTCACCTGCATCTCCGACGTTCGAAGCGTCGCGCTTTGGTAATTGAGCTACGGGAGCAGCAAGAAATGCTAAAGGCTGAAGGCTAAAGGCTGAAGTAAACTGCACTTTAGCCTTTAGAATTTAGCCTTTAGCCTTTCGGAAATGGTGGGTCGCCTCGGATTCGCACCGAGTTCTCGCCGGTTAAGAGCCGGGACTTCACTGTCAAAGTTTGCAGCCCAATTGCGACACGAACCGCTAATTGACACTAATAAACGCTTATGAGGAAGGAATGCTGGCTGTTTCCCAGATTAGCGTGAATTAGCGTGAATTAGCGGTTGGAAATGGTCAGGGCGGCCGGTAACGCTCCGGCTTGCTCTTGCTCCCGAAGCAAGCGCCTCACTTTTAGGCTACGCTCTGAAAAACTCCCCAGCGCACTGAACCCGATAACCGGCCACTTGGCAGTGGGCCACCACCTTCGACCGTGCGAGTGGTGGCCGTGTGCTAACACCTGCCGGCAGATCAGGTTCAACTGAGGAAAATGGCTCGCCCGGCTGAAGCCCTGGCGAAAGTTGGTCGAGCATCTGGGTATCGCTCCCAGTATTCCTGCTTGGAAGGTCCTGGCGGACGGCCACCAGCGTGTATCTCTCAACACCTATGCTCGAGATGAAATTGGCCTGCCAACCGTAGCTCGCGGCCCGTTAGCCAATTTGTCCGCCTGCGCACTGGCGTGCTTCGGCGCGGCAGCTTTCGCTCGCCCCCTCGTCGCGAGCGAAGGCTGGAGTCCCGTGCGGGAGTTGCACCCACCTGAACGGTTTTGCGGACCGCTGCCTGTGCTGCTCGGCCAACGGGACTAAAAGGGGGAGCAACCCCGTTGTTCAGGACTGCTCCGGTGTAATCTGGCCGTTCTTCTGGAAATCGATGTAGAGACGAGCGTTTCCAGAAGAAGCCAACTGACGTAGCGTGGCCAGTTCCTCCAGCCGCAGCAGCGCCGGATGGCTCGTGTAGGCCTGAGCCGCCTGGGCTCGCTCTCTGAGCGTGGTTACCTCCGCTTGCGTCTGAATGCGTTTCGCTTCAGCCGCTGCTTCGGCAGCCAGCTTCTGGGCGTGGGCATTGGCCTCTGCCTCGCGGCCTTGCGCCTCGACCCGGGTTTGGGCCTCGATGCGCTGAACCTCGGACTTCGTGCGGGCCTCGACCAGTTGAGCCTGGCTATTCCGCTCGGCAGCCAGCACTCGATTCATGATCTCCTGCAGGTTGCCTGGGAAAACCAAGTCCTTCACGTCCGCTCGAACGATGGCGACCCCGAACGTTGCCGCCGAGCCTTTGACGTCCCGGAGGATGTCCTCGCTCAGGCGGGTTCGATTCGTGAGGATTTCCTCCAGCGTCATGGACGCCAGGGAACGCCGAGCGGCCAGTTGGACATCGCCGTAGAGACGTTCCTCGTAATTCTGCACGGCATGCACAGCGGCTTGGGGATCGGTCACCCGGAACTGAACCATCACGCTCACCCGCAGCGCCACCTTATCGGCGGTCAGAATTTCCTGGCCCTTGATGGTCAGTTCGCGCTCGCGCACGTCCACCACCACCAGCTCGACTTTCGGTTTCTTGCGAAACAGGGCGAGCTTCGGTCGGACCTTGTAGCGGCCGGCGCCCAGCACCTGTTTGAGGACCCCGTCCTCATACCAGAGCCCGCGGTGCGTATCCTTGATAATGACTTCGTTGTTCATAGTCGTTTCGTTCCTTTCTGATCTAAATTGGTGGCCCCGAAGACAGGACCATGTGGAGAACATGTCGGCCGTATAGGCTGTGATCATCCACGATCGCATTGTGTGGAACCTTTGCTGGTCGGCCGAATGCCCCTATCCCACCGGGGCCATAAAATCTAGTTGTTCTGCTCTGATTGATTCGTCCTCGGGACTTTGGAGACGGGCTTCTGTGGTTCGGTCTGTGGTCCAGGCTTGTCGGACTCCGAGTTGACTGGAGCCTTCGCGAAAGCGGAAGCCAGAAAGTGGTCGACCTTCTCGTTATCAACCAAGCCGAACTGTCGCAGGATTTCCAAGTCCACCGGCCGCCCGGCCAGTTCCTTCACGGGCAAAAAGTTATCTATATGCTTCAAAACCTGCTCGTAATCGACCTGCTCGAGATCCGTTTCGGAATCATCTGACTTTTCGTCCTTCCAATCCTCATCGTCCTCGTCTTCGTCTTCCTTATTGGATTTACGAAAAAGCAGTTTGGCGTCTTCTCGGATGAGGCGCGTGTCGCCCATCAACCAAACCAGCACCGCGCCACCTTGAAGGCTGGAGCGCGCGTTGGTGATCAGATCTGTTTTGGGTGACCGCCTGAGGAGGAGTAGCGGAGGACAGTTGCCGTGGCGATCCCGGTGTCGATTCCGGTTGACACTTTACTGACTACATGTGTAAGCTCGAATTGCTTACATATGTAAGCGTGCCGCCATGAAAATAGGTTCTCGCACCTCCAGCGCCGACGGGAAACTGCCCGTCCTCTGCGGCAACAGCCGGGCCTCATCCAAAGCTGCCTTCGCCGATGCCTCACACGGGCGCGGCTTCACGCTGATCGAACTGCTGGTCGTCATTGCCATCATTAGCATCCTGGCGGCCCTAATGCTGCCCGCGCTCTCTGGCGCCAAGCGCAAGGCAAAAACTGCCAACTGTATCTCAAACCTGCGCCAAATTGGTTTGGCGATGACGATGTACCTGTCGGATAACACCGACAAGTTCCCCTATTCTGGGCGCGACAGCCGGTTGATGTCGATTTCGGACGTGTGGTTTCTCCTCAATCCCGAACTGAGAACGAACGCATCCTTTTACGTGTGCCCGGCAGACACCGGCCCATTCAACGTGCTGTATCTTGCGCTTTCCGGCTCGCTGCAAACCCCGCCGGCGACGACCAATGATCTGTCGGTCGCGAGTTCCTACTTTTATTACTACGGATTCTACCACAGCGACCCCCCGTCCGGCCCGGCAGGGCAACGGCGACTGGGCGAGGTGACTCATCCGAGCCAGAAATGCGTCGTGCAGTGCGAAGCGCTCGGCAACCGAAAGGAAATCGAAGGAACAGGTTTCGACGGCTATGCGCACGGATCCAAGGCGAAGACTTTCCTGTTTGTGGATGGCCATGCGCGATTTCTGCCGCGGCGCTCCCAGCGCGTTGATCCAAGGATACCGCCGAACGTTCAGAGCCCCGACCACGCGGGCTTGGATTGGATCGATTTTCCCTGAACGCCGCCAAACGCAACTTAGCCTTGACGCGCTTGGCTTACATATGTAATTTCTCGCGAGGTGACTGCGTAGACCCCAGCTCAATTGATGAACAAGATCCCCAGGATTTCCGAAGCCGAGTGGGAAGTGATGAAAGTCCTTTGGGCCAACGGGCCCTGCTCTGCGGCCGAAATCGTCGGGACGCTGGTTGGAGTTGATCCGAGTCGACATCCCAAGACCATTAAGACGTATCTCGGCCGGCTGACTGCCAAGAAGGCTGTGGCCTTTCGCAAGGAAGGTCACGGCTATCTCTACCGCCCGCTGGTGGCGGAACACGAGTGTGTCAAAGCGGTGGCCGACAGTTTCCTCAAGCGTGTCTTCGGGGGCTCGGTCAAGCCGATGCTGGCGCATTTTGCGGATCATAAAAAGCTTTCCGCCGAAGAGATCAAGGAGCTGAAGCGGTTGCTGGATAAAAAGGAGTCGTAATTATGGAACGGCTGCTGGAGTCGAGCACTGGCTTCTTTGACTGGCTTTGGCGGGCCTCTTGGCAGGCAAGCGTCGTTATTGTGCTGGTGCTTTTGGCGCAGCGGCTGTTTGCGAGACAACTCGCGCCGCGTTGGCGGCACGCGCTCTGGTTGCTGGTGGCGATTCGCTTGGCCCTGCCTGGATCGGTGGAGAGCCGTTTGAGCCTCTACAATCTCTTCAATGCACCGTCGTTTTCCAGCGTGGTTGGTTCTTCCGAGACAGTGGCAGCATCCGGCGCCGCCGGCGTCGGCCCCAGCGCTCCCTCCAGAGCAGTCGTCGTCCCTAGTTCGCGGTTTTCGTTCCGCGCGAGCCTGCGCTGGCTCTGGCTGACAGGCGCTGTGGCACTCGGGGGCTATTTCCTGGGCAGTGCCTGGCGATTAGGGCGAGGGATACGCCGGCAGCGGCCAGTGACCAGCGAGCCGGTGCTCGATCTGCTGGAGGACTGCAAGCAGAAGATGGGCGTGTTTACGCCCTTGGTCTTGCTTGAAACCCCCAGGACCAACAGCCCGGCCCTGCTGGGCTTCATCCGCCCGCGGTTGCTGTTGCCGCAAGGGTTGCTCGGTGCTTTTTCGTTATCCGAACTGCGCTTTATCTTTTTGCACGAACTGGGCCACCTCAAACGAGGCGATATTCTCATCAATTGGATATTGGCCGTGCCGCTGGTGCTTCACTGGTTTAACCCGCTGGTTTGGTATGCGGTGCGTCGAATACGGATTGACGGCGAATCGGCCTGCGATGCCGCGGCCCTTTCCCATGCGCGCGAGGGGGAAAACGGAGCCTACGGCAAGACAATGATCAAATTGCTGGAGCGGTTTAGCGCTCCGGCTCTGATGCCGGCGGTGGCCGGTGTCCTCGAAAGAGCGAATCCCATGAAGCGGCGAATCGAATTGATCGCCGGCTTCAAGAGAACCCAGCAATCGCCAGCTGTTGCCGCCATCCTTTTTGCCGCGCTGGCGCTGGTGACATTGACCAACTCCCAATCGCCATTGTCCTCTGCCGTAGCCCAGCGACAAATTGCCCTCAGCGGCGCAACGGTTTCGTGGGGGCCCTGCACAGTCGCTACATCGCCGCGGACTGGAGAGACGCAAGTGGACCCCGGGCTGAAAGAGATCTCTGTTACGTTCGACCGCGATATGACTCAGGGGATGTCCTGGACAGGACGCGAAGCGGAACTTCCGCCCTCACCCGCGGGTGGGGGCTATTGGCGCGATCGGCGCACCTGCGTTTTGCCCGTAAAACTCGAAGCCGGACATTATTATCGGGTGGAGCTCAACCCCGAGCCACCTTATCAAAATTTCCGCGGCGCCGACGGCCGCCCGGCGGCCCAGTCGGTTCTCTGCTTCACAACGCGCGGTGCGAATGAAACCATTAGAGCCAAGCTCACCAGGCCAAAGGTCGTCAGCCTTTTCCCTCCGAACGGCGCCACGGGTGTGGACCCGAACGTAAAGGAGCTTCGGGTCACCTTTGACCTGCCAATGTCGAAGGGCTATTCGTGGACCGGCGGTGGTGATGATTACCCGCCGTGCAAAGGCAAGGGGCCTTATTGGATAGACGATCACACCTGTGCCCTGCCGGTGGCGCTCACATCAGATCATCGGTACCGCTTGGGCATCAACAGCCTGGCCGCCGTTAATTTTCAAAGCGCCGATGGTCGCGTGCCCTGCGACCCAGTGGATTACACCTTCAAGACGAGGCCATAAGACGCCAGCCAATTAGCCGATGCCGGACCGCTATCGAACGCCAAAACTAGGACTGAACGCATCAAAAGCGCCGTATCGGGCGATAGTTCGCCTGAGCCGATGATATCGAGCTGGAGTTTCTCCGGCTTCCGAGCCAAAGCCTTTTCCAGTTGGCCAATCTGGTCTGCATAGTCGCAGAAGAATCTGATTTTGAATAGAAGCCGGCGCAGGCTTCGAGTGGAACGTGTTTTCATGAATGGAGCCTGCTTTAAGTGAGGAGTTGAAAATACAGGGCGCAAAATCCGGGACCTCATCCCAAGGAAATGCGCTCGAAACTGACGAATAAGGACCGAAGACTAAACGAGTGGAAACCCCACAGAGCTAAACTGAGCCAATCAGCTTAGGCCGCCACGCCAAGTTCTCGCTCGAGCATGCTCGCGAAAACCTTCTCCCAACGTTTCTTCTGCTGAGCGACCGACTTGTCGGGCTCAAGCCGCTTTTCCAAGCACAGACCTGAGGATGGTTCGGAGAACCGCAGAATGCGCCCGCCGTCCGCGAGCTTGAGCAGGAGCATTTCGATGCTGCGTTTCACAACGGTTTATGCTTCCACCAATTCAATTCGCAGCGACTTTCCCAAAGCATGAGCAACACGTTTGATAGTGGAAAGCCGGACATCTTCCGCGTGGTTCTCCAGGCGCGAGATAGCAGATTTTTTGGTTTTGGTTCGGCGGGCAAGCGCCTCCTGGGTTACGCCAGCTTGTTCGCGCGCCTGCCGCAGAAGCACGCCAATCTTGAACTCCTGATATCCAGACTCAAAGTCCTTAGCGAATTTGGGGTCAGTGCGTTTACGACGCTCGATAAATTTCTGCAAATCGTCTTTCATAGCTTCTTTTTTCGGTTCAGATAATCGGCCCGACGCTGTTCCGCCAAGGTGATCTCCCGTGCCGGCGCCTTTTGGGATTTTTTGGCGAAGGCGTTCGTCAGAATAATCAGCTGCCCTTGGTCCCAAAAACCGAGCAATCGGAACGCGTCGTTTCCCAGGTCGGCGCGGACCTCCCAAATGTCCTGAGTTCCTTCGAGTTTTTTGAAATACTGCTTGGGAACCATGGGAAGCTCTTTCACCAACCGCAGGACCCACGCGATCTTCTGTGCTTGCCTTCCATCGAGGCGCACGAGAAATGCCTCCACAGGGCACTCGCCGCTGTCGCTGCGGTAAAAGTAAATTTCGCGCACATGGACCAAGTTAACAAATATGTGAACCGACGTCAAATTGAAGACCTTGGAGATCGAGTTTCAGTGGTCGGACGGCGGCCCAGGCTTGTCAGACTCAAATGTATTTTGGGTGAGCTAGCCAAGGAGAACTGAGCGCATCAAAGCGCCGTATCGGGCGATAGTTCGCCTGCGCCGATGATGTCGAGTTGTAGTTTCTCCGGCTTCCGGGCCAAAGCCTTTTCCAGTTGGCCAATCTGGTCTGCGTAGTCGCAGAAGAATCTGATTTTGAATTGAAGCCGGCGCAGGCTTCGAGTGGAACGTGTTTTCATGAATGGAGCCCTAATCAAGTGTAGAATTAAGAGTGCAGAATGCAGAGTGGGCGAAAACCGGAGCCTGCGCCCGAGCGGTCTTCATTCTTCGCTCTTCATTTTGTGTTTGCGTACGCCGCCCGTAAAAAGTCCGGGATGACGCCGGCACATTCGTGCGGAGGCCGACTTCCAACACGGTGCGGCCGTCACCTCCCCCGCCGCTCGCCAGCATCAGTTCAACTCACAATCGTTCTCGGAAGACCCTTTGGGCAGCGAAGTCTCCAACTCATCAACTTCACCCAGTTGAGGGCATGGGGGAAGTTCTTCTTCCGTGAGCAGCTGCTGGAGAGTGAAGAACGCAACGAGCATTGACTGAAACTCAACCGCCTTTAAATCCTTCGGGCCGATCTCAAACCCCTTTACCTGAGTCTCATTGTCAATAATGCTCATGAAAATCCCACCAAAGTCCCACAAGGCCTCCGCCAAGTGCATTAACAACGTTGGGCTGTGAACGCTTACATGCCCAAATGAGGATGTGCTTAGCATTGAACGGTGGCTAAGTGAAGAGACGAAAGCGCATTGCCAGGCTGACTGAATCGCAACATGCGTTGACCCGGAGAAGGCTTGCTTGTTTTCTAAATGTCTCTTAAGCCAAGCCTCAACCTCCGTAGCTGACATTCCCGCCCGGAGCCCGGCTTTCTTGAGATGCTCATGAACAAGGCTGGTGCCCGTTCCCTTCTGCTTCCGCCAGCAGAACGTCTTCCAGAAGGCACTAGAGTCTTTGTCGTCCATGCTCCGGTCATACCGTTCACGAATCGACTCGTCCACCAGCATGGCCAATATGAGCCCGAGAGATTCGTGAAGGGTTCTGGCCAATGAACACGCGGGATCGTTTAGCCCAGACACGACCAGATGCCGGATGCCTACCAAGAACGTGCAGCACTTGCTGATTAGCATGTAAATGGGTATGCGGCTCGGTTCCGGTTCCACGCTTTGTTTCCAAAAGACCCAGATCTTCAGATTATTGATCCAGCACAAGGCCTCGTCGTAACAGTGGAGCCACGGGAAAAGATCTTGCTTTGCACCTTGGTTACAGGCCGCCGTAGCTTGCGAAATACTCGATTGGATGCTACGCCGTCTGACTGATTTGAACCCGAATTGTCTGGCGTTTTTCCTCCAAATATCGGCGACCTTTCGCGAGTTGAGCTTTTTCATTGAACAGTTGATTTTTGCATCCCGAGATGATTATCGAAACAAAAAAGGGAGTTTGTTAATATTGTATGAAACCGAGTAAAGAGGCAGGCGGAGGCTTCCGCCTCCGCCCGCCGTGCTATTTTGCATCCTTGAACCGGCGGACAGGCATGAGGTCGTCATGCCGTCCGCACAAAGTCCGAGATGACGGCTGGCACGCTGGTGTCGAAACCGACCACGTCCAGCATGCCGCGGTCGTTCGGGTCGGCCAGGGTGAAGCCGTTGGAGGTCATGCCCACAACGACGGCCTTGGCGTTGCCGACGAACTCATCCCGATACTGCCGCAGCGCCTGAGCTGGGTGGATGTTGCCTGCCCAGGTTTCGCTGTCGGTGTAGGTCACGAAGGCCGAGACCCGCAACTTATTGCGGCGGGCCCAGACCATCGGCAGCGCGCAGTCCGTGCCGCCCATCGGGATGCCCCGAACCTTCTCGATCACCGAATCCAGCCGCATGCGGGGCGACAGAGCGACCCGGGTGATACCCGATTCACCACCACCGTGCATGCCGCCGTAACCACCGGTGCCGGCACTGAAAGCGATGATCTCGCAGTCAGGTTCGGTTGCGGCAGTGACCAGCGCCATTGCTGCGCTCGCCTCACGTGCCGACAGGCACGAACCGGCGATCATCGAGCCGTCCATCGAACCGCTGACGTCCAGGGCCAGGAGCACTGGCTTGCCGCACGGCACGACGTTCTGGAAGGTGGCGTAGAACGCCGCATCCAGGGCA
>DATDCV010000422.1:0-3355 GCA_036524155.1 Verrucomicrobiia bacterium | reverse complement strand
GTGGTGACTTGGAAGGGCAAATTTCAGCTCCTCACGGCTGGCGCCAAGGCGGCGTACGGCTATGAGCCGCGAACCGGTGGCGAGCTCTGGAGGGTTCGCTACGATGCCTGGTCGGCGGCTGCGATGCCGCTATTCGACCAGGGATTGGCGTTCTTCATCAGCGGTTTCGGCGGCAAAACGGAGTTGCTGGCGGTCCGGGTGGACGGTCAGGGCGATGTGACGGACACACAAGTGGCTTGGAAATTTGACAAGGCGGTCCCCAAAACTGCTTCGCCGGTGCTGATTGACGGGTTGCTCTATATGGTAAGCGACGATGGCCTGGTAACCTGCCTGGAAGCGGCGACCGGGACGCAAGTCTGGCGCGAGCGCATCGGCGGCAACTATTCCGCTTCGCCCATTTACGGCGACGGGCGAATTTATTTCTTCAGCCAGCAGGGCAAGACCACCGTCCTCAAACCCGGCAAAACCTGCGAAGTGCTCGCCACCAACACGCTCGATAACGGCTTCATGGCCTCTCCCGCAGTGTCAGGCAAGGCCCTATTCCTTCGTACCAAGACCCACCTGTATCGCATCGAGTGAGGCGAACGCCGCTTTTGGGCAGAGGAAGATCAATTCCGCAGGCAAGACCAACTGCGGCAGGCAGCGGTCAGCGCAGCCACTTGCCCCAGGGCTACCCGGACGCGAAGGCCGGGTAATGATTGGTGGAAGGAAGGTCTATACCCTATTTCGGACAGGGACTATTCCTTGTAACCTTCCTGATGGACAACTGGATCGTCAAGTCAACCGCGCGGCTGGTCCGCCATCGCCGTTCCCGGGCGTATTTTGAAAATGGACGCTGGACCGAGAATCCCGCGAGAGCGACGAACTTTCCCAATCTCCAGGAAGTAGTTGCTGCGTGCGTCAAATATCAGTTGGCCGACGTTGAGCTGGTGATGCGGTTTGAGAGCAAGATCCCGGAACTTTCCTTCCCGATTAAGTAAGCCCGCTTGGGAACTGGCCCGGTGTGAATTCCGGGGATACACGGGGGTCGGGCTGGCGGCGAGGTGAAGCGTTGGCACTCTCACCGATGAGTCTGAGTGGCGTTCCAACGCCATAAGCGCGGTTTCGCCCGCGCGCTGGCCGGGCCGTTTGCTTGTCAAGCGCCGGTCTGGCCGATAAGTTGGTAGCGCTCGATGACCTCGGCTCAACAACAGGCGACGCTCACCGGCGCCAACTGCGAAATCGCTTTTGATTACCTAACGCGCCAACTGTATGCGACCGACGCGTCGATTTACCGCATCGAGCCCGTAGCGGTTGCGTTTCCACGGGGGGCGCGCCAGGCGAGCGCATTGATCGAGGCGGCGATGCAGGCCGGGGTAGCGGTGATCCCGCGCGGGGCGGGAACCGGGCTGGTGGGCGGCGCGATTGGGGACGGACTGGTAGTCGATTTCTCCCGTCACAACCGCCAGATCACCGACCTGGACCTCGAGCGAAGAACGGTGCGAGTCGGGCCGGGCGTGGTGCTCGACAACCTGAACAATTTCCTGAGGCCGCATGGCTATTGTTTCGGTCCAGATGTGGCGACGAGCTCGCGGGCGACGCTCGGGGGGATGATTGCCAACAATTCCAGCGGGGCTCACACGCCGGCTTTTGGTACGACGGCGGATCATATCAGCGAGTTGGAGATAGTGCTGGCCGACGGCCAGGCGGTGATGGTGGGGCCGGGCCACGACACTTTGCGAAAGCAACGCGAGCTGGTCCACGACCTGGTCTATTTCCACTCGGTCACCATCGAGGAACAAATGCCGCCGGGCCTATTGAAGCGCTGGCCCGGCTATGGGATTGACCGGTGCGCCCGCGATCCCAATAACCTCAACCACCTGATCTGCGGCAGCGAAGGCACACTGGCAGCAATCACTTCGGCCGAGTTAAAGATTGTGCCATTGCCGGAGCAAAAGGGCCTGGTCGTGATCTTCTTCGCCTCGGTGGCTGAAGCGATGCAGGCAACGGTCGCGTTGACGGAACTGAAGCCTGCGGCGGTCGAGCACATGGACAGGCTGTTGCTGGACCAGACCAAAGGACAACTCGAATTCCAGGCGGCCCGCGATCTGCTGGACCTCGACCACCGCCCCTGCCAATCGGTGTTGGCGGTGGAGTTCCTCGACCAGGTCGAGGATCGTATGGCGGTCCTGAGTCGGCGGAGACTGGGTTTGCGGAAGCTGCTCCTGAAGTCGGAGGCCGACATGAACCTGGTCTGGGCGCTGCGGAAAGCGGGCCTGTCGTTGTTGACCGGACGGAAAGGGCCGCGCAAACCCATAACCGGCATCGAAGACACAGTGGTGAGGCCGCAGCAGCTGCCCGCATACGTGCACGCCCTGCAAGGGTTAATCGGGAGTATGGGGCTTGAGGCTTCTTACTACGGCCACGCCGCGGCGGGCCTTTTGCATGTGCGTCCGTTGCTCGATCTGCGCTCGGCGGAGGACGTGGCTAAGTTCCGGCGGCTGGCGAACGAGGTTTCAGCCCTGGTCAGGGAATTCAAAGGGTCGTTGGCCGGGGAGCACGGGGTGGGGATCGCGAGGACCGAGTTCATGGCCGGGCAAATCGGGGATGGCTTGATGGAGATGATGCGGGAGATCAAGTACTCCTTTGATCCTCACAATCTGCTTAACCCCGGCAAAATCATCCCGGACGGCCGCTACGAGATGCTGCGCGACCTGCGGATCAACCCGGGCCGCGAACTCCGAATGCCCGTCGAGCCTGTGCTGGCGTTTGCGGCAAAGGACGAGTCGTTCATCGGCAATCTTGAGCAATGCAATGGGTGCGGCGGCTGCCGTAAGGAAACTCCGTCGATGTGCCCGACGTTCATTGCGACGGGCGAAGAAGTGATGAGCACGCGGGGGCGAGCGAACATCATCCGGGCGGTGCTGGAGTCGGGAAGAACGACCGGGGGGACGGGAGCGGCGCTGGATGCGCCTGAGCTGGCGAGCGTGCTGGGCAGTTGCCTGTCGTGCAAGGCCTGCGCGACTGAATGCCCGTCGAACGTGAACCTGTCATTGCTAAAGGCGGAGCTGCTGCACGGACGCATTTGCCAACGCGGGATGCGCCTCTCGCAGCGGGTCTTCGGATCGGTGGACCGGCTGGGGAAGGTGGGCTGCACGGTGCCCTGGCTGGCCAACACTGTGCTCGAGCGCTGGTTGGTACGGAGATTTTTGACGCGCTGGCTAGGGCTTGCCTGGCAGCGGGAGTTGCCCCGGTTTGCGAGCCAGAGGTTCGACCGGTGGTTCAAACGCCGCCAGGTGGCCCACGGCCCGACGCGGGGCCGGGTGGTGCTTTGGGACGACACTTTTGTCCGGTACCACGACCCTCATATCGGCAT
>DATDCV010000421.1:0-5650 GCA_036524155.1 Verrucomicrobiia bacterium | reverse complement strand
ACTCACTTCACCTGGATACAAGCAAAAGGCCAGCCGGTGAAGGCTGGCCCTGTTGCTGATTAGGTTAGCGCGTGGGAAGGACTGGTGGGGCGGTTTACACCGGCGGTGTGACCTTCGCCTGCGCCTAAACTCCTTTCCCAGGTGGCTTTTTGCCGTCGCTACGCTTCCTCGACATCCGATACCCGCTATCAGGGAGCGGAACCTTGAAAAGCTCGCGGTCGAGGTACCGCTTCTGAAAAGGTGTCAGCGTTTCGAGACTCTTCTTCCCCAAAAGCTCTGCTTTCAGGTGAAAGAAGCAGTGCCCATCTTCAGCCGCCAACCGCTCAACCTCTGCGCGCTCATCTGCTTTTTCGCATTCTCCCAGCCATTCCAGATTCACAATTAGGCTCTCGCGTGTACAGTGCAGCACCCCAAGCAATTCCTGGTCCTCGCGAGGAAGGTCAGGAAAAAGCAGGCGCATGTGCAAGATTGAACGGACCTGTGAATCGTCGAGTAAGCCGCAGATTAGAGGCCCAACCGTCCAAAGGTAATCGTCAATGAGTTTATCGACTTCCTTTTCCTCTTCGGGTTGCGCTTGTTTCTCTTCGAGTCGCGCTTGTTCCTCTGGGTCTTCGGGTGCGTGTCTGTTACTTCTTCTCGGCGGTTCATCTACTTCAGTCATACGTCCTTTCACGTTTCTTGTCAGGCCACGCCGCCGTGAAGCGTGGTTTGACACGGCCCCGGCCATTGCAGACCAGCGGCGGCGCGGCCAGGTTTTTGCTGTTTAAGTGGAACAGTCATTTCGCTTCACTGTGGAAGAACTGTCTTGTCGGGGCGTGGGCCGGAAAAATCTCACCTTCGCTGCAATTTGCCCTGTCGAGTGCGCAGATGGGCGGTATTGTCACTGGAGATGTCGGCGGTTGGTTGCGCTCCAGGTTGGCTGCGCGAATGGTAAACAGTAATTTCCAATGAAATTATCCGTTTACCGCTGTGATTGGTTCTCTCGAAGCGCCCGTGTTTACCGCGAGAACGGGAAGGGCGAATGAGCTTTGGGCGGCGGGAGCGGCCCCAGGGAGCAAATGCCCGCCTGTCGCGCTGCGGCCATGGGGCACCTTCACCTCGGTACAGGCAAAAGGCCAACCTGGTAAGGTTGGCCCTGTATACATCGCGGGCGGTTGGTGATTCAGGGAGTCAGCACAATGACTCCTGCTCCTCGTAGCCATCACTTCCGTCCAACCTTGTCATATCGATTGATGTCTCCAGACGGGCCAGAGACAGATATTTCCTGAGCACTCCAGCGTCGGCGTCCGGGACCTCCTTAATGTCATCAAGCCAGTAGATGCAGTTCGCATCAATATCGGGTGCGTCCTCGCTCAACTGGAACGCACGATGTCCGTTGTATTTGACCCACCGCCCGTCCTCGAACTCCTCGTCGACGTGCTCCGCCCAGGCGAGTGCTCTGGCGACGTCGACGTCCGGTGCTTCAACCAAGCCCAGGCCGAAGTTCTCCCGCTCGCCTGACAATCCCAGGGTCGCGACGCCATACCGCACCAGAAAAGTCCTCAGGGGTTTCGATTCTGCCGTTTCAACTTTATTAGTGTTCATGGTTTTGACTGTGTTTGCTGTTTTTTAGCTCTTCATTTGTAGGGCTGGAACCAGGGAATCAAACGTCCTTTACGGTCTGGTCGAACAGCGCCTGCGCAGCCTGGTGCAAGGTCTTGCCAACACGCTGGGCGTAATGTTCCAGCTTCAGCTTTTGTTCCAGCTTCAGCTTTAAGCTGATAGAAGAGCGCACTTCCGGCCCAGCCGCATTGTACCTGATTCTGAGCCGTAAATGGGTGCGCCGACCAGGCCGCATTCCCGCAACTGTCCTCGGAAATTTGGTGCGCGGGACGCCGGACTCCCTGAGGATTTTCTTGATGACCGGCAACCTGGCAAACGACGACCAGATGATGAGGTCACCGGCCGGTTTGTATATCACTCGCTGGTCATTTGTGATTTCGTAATCGGGGTGCCAGTGTGCAAACACGCGGGCGCGATGCAAAGATTCACAGACTACGCTTGGCGGTGATGGCATCGTTGAAATCCATTTCTCCGAGTCGATGTCTTCAGGTGATACGTTTGTGTTCATACAGATTTCCTTGGCACACTCGGTGCGTTTACTGTCATTTCCTTGAATGGCCACGCCGCCGTGAAGCGGGCATGACACGGCCCAGCCCAAGCGGGCTATCGGCGGCGCGGCCAAATCCTGTTTGTTGAAGTGGAGTATCATTCGCTTCAGGAGGTAAGAACCAAGATTTCCGGTTCGATACTGGAGAAAATCGTGTCCGAAGGAATCTGGTGCTTTTCAGCCTGCATTTTCGCGAATTTGCGCAATGTCAGGGGCTGACCCATGCATCGCCGCCAGATTGGACCAAAAAATTTTAACGCTGAGCCGGACGCTGGGTGCCTGAGCAAACCGTAAACTCGAATTTACAATGTAATTTCAGGTTTACTGTGGAAGCAGGACGGGTAAGAAGCGCCGTATTTGCTGGTTACAATCGTCGTTGTCCCATGGCTGGCGCTCGTGGTCCGGAAATATTTAATGACCCAATTTTCAGGTGTCGGTGTGGTCCGTGGAACACGTGGAACATTTTTCCGGTGCCAGTCTTCCTCCAACCCGTCGTCAACATTTAATCCGAGGTGACCAACGTTCCGCCCTGCAAAACCAGGGGTTTCAACCGCCTTCGCTCATTTTGGTTCCTGTCCAGTTATACACGGTCGAAATGACCCTGTTCTAGCGGGGCGTGACCGACAGCAGTGGCTCAATCAAACCGATAGTAATCGGCGAGCACGAGGTTCATGTCTCGTGGAACCCGTCGAAGAAGCGTGGCCGGGCGTACGCCGGTTACCTTGCTGACCTACGTCCTTTCGGCATCAAACGTGTGTGGGCATCTACGCTGGTGAAACTGGAGGAGGAGGTCCGCGCCGCGATGGCTCCGCTCACCGGAGAGGCCGATAGGTTGGTCCTGAAACGTGCGGCACTCCGCGAATACGAGCGGGCCAGGAAAATGGCTGCGGAGTTGGGACTCGAACTCGATGAAGCCCTCCAAAAGCTGAGGACCATTAAGACCATGGAGGCAAAAGCCGGTTGCAGGGTGGAGGAAGCTTTTCAGTTTTGGGTTCCCCATCACAACTCCGCGAAACATGAAGTGCCGGTAACGGAGCTTGTTTCGCTCTTCATAAAGTCCAGAGAGACGGCGGGAAATTCAATTGTTGACCTGCGCGACCTGAAGACCCATCTGGGCTGGTTCGCAGGGAAATTCACGTGTCCACTTGCTCACGTCACCGCTGATGATTACGACGAGTTTTTCGCTTCATTTCAGGTTGCGCCGACGACGCTCAAGCATTACCGAGGCAGCGTCTCCAGGCTGGTCAACTGGGCCAAGGCCAGCCGCTATGTGCCGGACATCTACCCAGGTGTGCCAGAGTATCCATCGAAAGCCAAACGCAAGAGATTGCGCAAGCCGCTCCTGACGATGGAAGACCGCGACAAGATGTTTGTTTGCAGTAAAGAGAAAGAAAAGCCCGCTGCGCTCATTGCTGCTTACGCCCCGTGTAGAAGCTGTGAACTGGACCGTGCGCATTTCGAGGACATTAACTGGTCAAATTCGACCCTAACGATATATGCCGATGATGCGAAAACTGGGGTTACGCGCTTCGTTTATCTTGTGCCTAAGTTAATGAAACTCCTGGAACAATATCGGGGACGAGCCGGTAAAATCTATCCTCATAAGAGCGTTTCCAGAATGTGGCCAAATTTAGCGGAGCGTGCGGGCATCAGTTGGCCGAAGAACGGTTGGCGGAAGGCAGTTCTAAGTTACCTTCTCGCCTTTACTCAGAACGAGGCAGGGGTCGCTGCCCAGGGTGGTACCTCGGTCAAAGAACTGAGGAACACGTACGTGACAACAGTCGATTTTAGTCTGGGCGCTGAGTGGTTTGGTTTGGGCGCATCTGATTATCACCCGGCACGCCCTGTCTGCTTGCAGGTGGGTGCGTCCTCTCCGCAACTCTCTAACCCCGAGCAACCGGGGAAATGCGAAATGAACATTCTAACGCTTCCGGTCGCGTACGTCGCACAGCGGTAACGGTTGACGCATTCGACGGGAATATGCCAAACCACCGTTTGGCTTCGGAGCGGGTTACATGCTTTAAATAGTTCCTTGCGATAACAGCAGGGCTATTCCCGGCCTCAAGCGCAACTCTGGGCACATCACGCACCTGGGCGACCCGGTAAGAGATGAAGCTGTGCCTCAATCCGTTCTTCTGCCATTTGACCCCAGTCGCCCTGCCCAACTTCGCGAACTGGAGCGCCAGATTCGCAAATGGGGTGACCCGTCCGTTTTCTTCCGCGTGTGGCGCAAGCCAAGCTTTGAGATTTCTGGAAATCGGTATGAGACGCCGGACCTTCGTTTTCGACTTGGCACTCTTTATCTCGATGTGCCCCTGCCTGAGCTTGATGTCAGACCAGTCCAACCGTTTGATTTCTTCCGACCGGACGCCCGCAAACGCGCCCAGGGCCAGGACGGGGACGAGCGCGGGTTTCGCCTTGCTGAGCAAATTCCCCATTTCCTCAGGGGCGAAGACCTGAATCTCTGGCGTTGCGTGCGACGCTTTCTCCACGTTGCTAACACAGGGATGTTCCCGTGGGACATAGCCTCGCTTTTGTGCGAATCGGAAAAGGGTTCCGATGGCGGCTCGGAAGTTATTCTGTGAACGAGCGGAAACTTCCAGGGACCGAAGGAAACCATCAATGTCAGTGGCCATGACCTCCGCCAGAGGACGCGCAGTCGCGTCAGCAAACCTCGTCAACCGTACGCGCAGGTCATTGACATAAAGTTGCGACCGCCCTTTTTCGGTTTTGGCCGCGAGGAGTTCCTTGAGGACTTCAGCCGCGAGCTTTGACTTGATTGCCGGTCCTGCTTCCTGTCCAGGAGCAACACCGTTCGGCTTTGGGCTGCCGTTGGGCTGCCGCGTCATTTCTACAAATCGAAGAGCGGCGGTGTCGAGGCTCGTGCGCATCGGGCGCAACGCCTGCATGGCACGCCGGTAGACAAGCAGGTCCTCACCCGTGAGTACGAGCATGTCGGACTTGCCCTCAGAAAGTGTTTCCGCCACTTCCAGCGCTGCACTCCGGGCCTGCTTGTATTCAGCAAAGGTCTTGCGGCAGCGTGCGCCGTCAGAGTCGTAGTGAACCACCGTGTAGGAGGCGTAGCCGTTGGTCGGCGTCCTGTAAATCGTAACGACGCAGGACCCCCGCTTGATGCGCTTCGGGAACCGCACGCGCTTCATGGCTGCGATGAATTCAGCGGCGATGAAGTGCGTGCAAAAGTGTCAGGAATCTGTCAGGAAAAACCCCAAATCGACCCTTCGGTCGTTGTAAGTTATTGATTATAAGGCGGGCAAAATGGAGCGAGCGAAGGGATTCGAATCATGGCTGAATTTTTTCTCATTTTCATAAATTCCTAATGTTTCCGCAGTTACACAACGTGTTTGACGGCCATTCTCCGCACCTCAAGGCAGGAAAAAGCACCATCGTAGTTGCCAGCTGTTGCCACGTCGGCTAGGGAAACCGCTGTTGCCAATAAGGTATCGGTTGAGGGTCGCTCTGGTTTTGCTGAGACCGTCAGAG
>DATDCV010000420.1:0-11313 GCA_036524155.1 Verrucomicrobiia bacterium | reverse complement strand
GGGGATGGATCGACTGGTGAATTAGTGAATTAGTGAGCGGGGCGGGAGGAAAGGCTAAAGGCTGAAGGCTAAAGGCTAAAGGAGAACACAGCGGAGAATTGGCGGGGTGCTGGGGGTGCTCTGCAGGAATGGGAAATCTGGCGAAATTTGGAGGTGACTGCGGGGTAAACAGATAGCGGGGTCCAAAAGTGGTGGCCTTGACACTGCTGCTTTGGACCGCGATGTGCTATTTCGAGCGTGCGAGCTATGCGCATATTACTGCGACAGAGGGCAACCGGGCACTTTCTGGCTGCTGACGGCATATCCTGGACCACAGACCCAAACACGGCTCGACGGCTGAGAAGTGTGCGGGATGCCGTGCGACTGCTAGCGGTTATTGGCTGTCCGGCTGACATTTTCCACGACTTGGGCGACTGCGGGCGTAATTTCAGCGTGCCTGTTGAGAGCTGAGTTGGCCGTGCGGCGGAGGCCCCGGTTGCGGGTAGTGGCACCGCGACGCACACGGGCGCGCCTGCGGGCACAGACGGCCACGAATGGGTACCGCGTGGCGATGATTTCGGTTTCGTCGGGGGAGAGCTCCTGGGTGCCATCGACCTGGCGGGCGAGGTGGCGGCGGGTTTCTTTGTCGAAGGGGGATTTGAGGGTGGGGAGGGTGGTGAGCATGGGGTCTCTGTTTGTGAATGCTGTGGACTCTGAGGAGGAGCTTGCGGATGGCTTGGCCTTACGGGCGGTCAAGATGAAACATCCCTGAATTCAGAGGTTATTTTCTTGCTTCGTCAATAATTGGGCAGTCAATTTCCACGTCAATGGTCGCATGCCCCCTATCCACAGTTGCCCAGAGGGCAACGAACGGAATAAACCATTCCGAGGGGTTGTCCCCGCTTCCGCCGTAGTAGCAAAGTTTGGCTGATGTAATCGTGATGCTTTTTACTTCCTTCCAGTCAATCGGTTCGGCATCCATACGAATCCTGCCTTGAACAGCCTTTCCGTGCCTTATCCATTTCGTAATCGTTTCCTGCGAAGCGGTTTCGTAAGCCTTGTATCTTTCAAGGTTCCTCCAAGACAGGGAGATTTTAACTGGTTTGTTATTTTCCCCGAACTGAATGTAGCAGTCTCCACCCGCTCCGTTTCCGACAACCGAAGCTCCATCTACCGCACGGCGGAAACTGACTGCACGGAAAGCAATATTCGTAACAAATTTACCGTGATTGCCATACACAGTGAAAGGCTGGGAAAGGTGGAAGTTCGGTGAACCGTCCGGTTGCTTTTCAATGTCCGTGACATTGATTCCAAGCTCTCCCAGTAAATTGGTGGTCAAACCAGCCAAGTGGCTAAGACTCGGAACGTTCGTCGCAAGATTGGTTGCACTATAAATCGGCTGACTAGGGCTAAACTCAATTAAGCCAAGGGAGGCCAAAACCGTGAAATGTGCATAGTCCGGCTTCTTGAATGTTATCTCACTTGCATTACTGCGCAGTATATCCTTATCGGTGAAACCCCCGAGACCAGCGAGTTTTGATACCGCGACTGGCGAAAAATACTGAGGCGACAAACGGTAAACCCATGCTATTCGCGGCAATTCGTTTGAGGTGAGGCTCCAGCGCACGTCAAGGTCCGTGCGCTGGAACGGTGTTCCAAACTGAAATGTCAGGTGTTGTGACCTACCTGTCAGACAGACCAGTGGAACTAACAAAAGGGAAATGCGTTTGCGCATCTTATGGCCAAACCTGCTGGCTGTTGTAATAAGGAGTTCCGCCCGGAGGGGAGTTGTTTTGCAGCCCATCATTGGCGCATGCAGCATCACCAGCGACGGCAAAAACGATTGGGTCTGTGTAGTTGAATCCAGTGGCGCCGTAAGCGTCGCGAGCGGATGTAAACCAAGCTTCCTGAATTGTCATCGGCGTAAGCACGATTTTTCCACGCGTCATATACTTGGCCCAGTTTGCTTGTATCTGTAGGTCAGCCCAAGAAAGGGAGTCGATGCCGAGTAAAAGATGCAGGTTGCCGTTGTAAGGCTGAACAGCATAATTCTGCATGTTCCACCAGTTCGGCTCGTAAAGGCTGTAGCAGGCGTGAATCGCCATCCATTTCAGGCCGTTTGTGTCGGCGCTCCCCAAATTCATCTCAGACATCCTCAAATATTGGGCGCTCGCACCAGCGGTGATTGGAAAATACATCTGATGACAGCCATTTGCTGTCCAATCCTCCGAGCTTCCATACGTTCCGTGAAGCAATAGTAATCCAATGCTGACGTTGTTAAAAATGTTGGCCCCGGAACCCCGCAAGTCACCAATAGTCAAAGCGTCATCAAATCTATCAAAACTCATGGCCCAATTCCCGCGTTTCATTTCCTTGATAAAATTGCGGGCTTGGGCTATGTGTGGCTTCATTGCCCCGTAAGTAAACCTGCTGAGAGAGACCGTTTGTCCCTCTAGCTCAAGCCGTGGTGGAGGAGTGCCGGGCAATCCGTTTAATGGGGGTAGCCTATAGTAGCCGCTTGCGACTCCCCGATAAGTGTCATACGCAACCCCGAAAAAGCCTGCCCGGCCTCTGGTTGGCAAAGCAGGTGGCCGGACTGGCGAACGAGTGGATTGTGAAGACGGACCAGACCAGTCTTTCTCTTGTGAGGGTCCATTTACCATGGTGCCTGCAACATCCAGTAAAAAGCTGTCCTGAACCGTTTCGGGAATTGGAATTTCAACCCAGGTGAAAGGAAAGGTTATTACGACACCATTGCTTCGTATCGGCGGCAACGGCGGGAAGAGAGAATAGTATGAAGTTAAGCCCGCTGATAACGCTTCATTCACTGTAGTTGGATACCACGCGTCTGTTTTGGATGCACTCAAAAGAGAACCAGCCATCCCCGGCGGCGGTCGTAAGTTTGTATTTAATGGGCCACCACCACCTTGAGGCAACGGCAGACCGTTGGTTTGAACGGCGATTAGATAAGTGTAATTGCCGACCGGCAAATTCGTCCCTCCATTACCGGTGCCATCCCAATTGAAAACCATCGAACCGCCGCTGCCCGTCGCCGTGCGAACGGTGTTAGTGCTTGCGTCCTGAATCTGCAAAGTCCAGTTCACATTCGCAGCGAATACAGCGCTGACTTGCTGGGTCTGTCCCTCTTCGGGCATGAAGAACGGTTGTGAAAAGGCGACTCTTGTAATCAGGTTGCTGAAATTAACCGAAACAAATGGGGAGCCGAGGCCAAGGGTGTCGAAGAGGCGGGTGGGGTTGAGGCGCAGTAAGCTGGCGCCGTGAGGTCAGAGTATAGAAAAGCCCACCTTTCGCGGTGACGAGCTGAGTTGCTGCGTCCGAATCTGGAACCGAGCGGCGCAAGCTTCGACTGGAGTTCACCTCCGCAGGTTGGCGCTTAGTCCACGTGTTTCGGGATGTAATTCCGGATGGCCTCGGTATACCGGTCCCCTCGGGCTGCTGTCTCGAGGCTCGTCGGGTCGGCTTCGCCCAGCCTTATCGCCCGCCCCAGGCCGGTCTCGAATCCATCGGGAGTCCGCAACGGCCCGCAGGATCTCACCGGCGGTTTCGCCGCCCGCGTGTCCCGATGCACGTGGACCTGGTCGTCGTGTTCGTAGTCGGGTTTCCCCGCCAACGGACCGAAGATGGCTCTCAGGAGCCTGCGTTGCGGCTCGGTGTTCATCTGGGCGTTCTAGTGTCTGCCGTTCTTCAGGGCGCTTGGCTTGCTTCTCAATTGCTCGCGGTATTCCGCGCTGGCCTGAAGCTGCCGCCTCACCTCGGCCAAGCTCGGCGGCGGCAGCTTCCGCAAAGCCCGCATTCTTTCCTTCATCCATTGCGGCGCCTCTTGGATGTGCTCAAGGCCTTGCATATGCTATACCACTATCTTTGCTCTTTGGCCGGTAGTCAAGTGCCCTCGGTGCCCCTTGGCAAATTTCGTGCACCGTATGCGAGCCGACGACCTCCTGTAAGCCGAGTGCAACTCGGCGCTCCGACCCAAGACTGATGGGGTACCCGCGCCTCGGAAAGTGAATCCTCGTCGCTTTCTTGAGTCGGACCTCACGGTCCCTGCTTACCGGACCGTCAAGTTCATGAATTTCACGCTGCCTCGGCCCGTCTAACATCCGGCAAGCCCTGAACCGTATATGAGCCCGCATTTTTCAAAGGACGCTGACTTTAATCGACGGGATTTTCTGAAAGGCAGCTCCACGGCGACCTTGATGACGATGCTGGGAGGCGTGAGAGTTCTGGCGCAGTCAACGGAACCTGGCGACCAGGAAAAGAAGCCCGTCGGTCCGCCAGTAAAGGTGGGGGTGATTGGGCTGGGAACGTGGGGGCGCACGATTCTGAGCACGCTGGGCACGCTGCCGGAGGCGCAGATCGCCGCCATCTGCGACACTTACCCGGCCTCACTCAACCGTTGCGCCAGTGCGGCGCCGGGAGCCCAGCAGACGCCTGATTACAGGGCCGTGCTGAATAATCCCGACATCCCGGCGGTCATAATCGCCACCCCTACCCATCAACACAAAGAGATCGTGCTGGCCGCGCTGGGCGCCGGCAAGCACGTCTATTGTGAGGCGCCAATCGCTCACACCGTGGAAGACGCACGCAGCATCGCCCTGGCCGCCAAAGCAGCTCGCCAACTCGTTTTTCAGTCCGGTCTCCAGCTCCGCTCGGATCCGCAACGCCTCGAATTAATCCGGACCTTCCGGACAGGCGCCCTCGGCAAGCCGGTGATGGCGCGCGCGCAATGGCATAAGAAGCAAAGCTGGCGCGCAGCCTCGCCCAAACCCGAACGCGAAAAGGAACTGAATTGGCGGTTAGACAAAAGCTTATCCCTGGGCTTAATGGGCGAGATCGTCAGTCACCTCATGGACCAGGCCACCTGGTTTCTGGATCAGCAACCGGTCGCCGTCAGCGGGGCTGGGACTGTTGCGTCGTGGGATGATGGGCGTGAAGTGCCGGACACAGCCCGGCTCGTGCTCGAATTCCCGGGCACTTTCTTCATGTACTGTGACGCCACGCTCGCAAACTCCTTTGCCGGCGAGTATGAAATCTATTACGGGAACGAGTCGGCCGTCCTGCTCCGGCAAAGCGATATATGGCTCTTTAAAGAAGTCGACGCCCGCCTGTTGGGATGGGAAGTCTACTTTCCCAAACAACAGATCCTGGACGAGACCGGCATTATCCTCAAGGTCGGCGCCAGCAAATCAGTGTCCGCAGACCAGCAGCCGACGGAGAAAGCGGAGCCGCCCAAGACGCCGCTGAGTTGCGCGCTGACAGTCTTTCTCGCCAATGCCCGCGACCTGGTCGCCGCGCGAGAAGATTATCTGAAACTCATCAGCGACGACCCGGAAGGCCTGGTCGAGCACCTTGCCACCCGCGTCCCGCGCCGCCCGGCGCCGGGTTACCTCGAGGGCTTTCGCGCCGCGGTCACCGCTATTCAAGCCAATGAAGCGATCCGGACCGGCCAACGTGTTGTCCTCAAGCCCGAGTGGTACGAAGTAAGTTAGCGAGTCTGTACCACCGTCCCCGGTTCGCTCTCCCGCTTCGGCCCCGTGGCCGGCACCTTCTCAAGTTTGTCGTACCAATTGAACTTAATGAAAACGGTGGTGGCTGCCAGCGTTACGAGAATGGCACCAACCCAATTCCAGCTTCTTAGAACCAGGTAGATCGGCAGGGCGGTCAGGCAGAGCTGCCAGACGATTCCCACAAGCACGTTCCCGGAATCGCGTTTGAAATTGCGGTTCGGCTGAAAGTCTGGCTCCTCTCGCAGGACCTTTTCACGGATGGGGCCCCAAAATCCCCACGGGTTCACGGTCCGGTAGAAGCCCTTCAGGATGCTGTCGTCTTCCGGTTTGCTCAGCAGCGTTCCCGCGATGCAGCCGATAGTGGAGATGCCGAATATGATCGGGAAGGTGTAGAGAGGATTGACAGCGTGCCCGACGATCGCGTCGACGAGCGCGGGCACGAACATAGCGCTGACGATTCCCGAAACCATGCCCCAGAAGTAACCGTACCCGTTGAACCGCCACCAATACCACTTGAGCACGTTGGCCATCACGTAGCCGCCGTAGAGCGCGCCTACGATCCACATCAGCACCTTGCGAATATCTTCAGTGAGCAAACCGAAGACGATTCCGACGGCCAGCACGCCCACCGAGGCGATCCGGCTCAGAAACACTTCCCTGGGCCCGGACGATTTCGGGTTGATAAACCGCTTGTAAATGTCGTTTACGATATAGGCGGGCGCTGCGTTGATCGTGGCGGCGAAGTTGGACATGAACGCCGCCATCAGCCCGGCGAGAAGGAAGCCCAGGACGCCGACGGGAACGTACTGGCTGAGCACAATCGGCATCAGCTTTTCGAAGTCCGGCTTGGCCATGGCGTGCAGTTGCGGCATGCAGAAGGCCAGTGCGAGCACCGTGATCCCTGTGATCATCATGTAACGGGGGAAATAAAGCACGATGTTCACCATGCCGTTCATCATGCAGGCCTCGCGCGGATTGCGGGTGGCCAGCACCCGCTGCATATCGTAATTCGGCGCCGGACCCGCCAGGCTGGCCAGCACGCCTTTAAAGAACATCAGCCCGAAGATGATTCCAAACCACTCATTGCCGTCCTCGCGGATGGCTTCGTTGACCTTGTCAAAGATGCCGGTCCAATCCAGCCCTAGCTTCAACCCGAAAAACGGATTGGCCCAACCGGCAGGCACGGCGTGTTGGATCAACTCCGGAGACACTTTCCAGATGGCGATGATTCCTATGGTGATCGAGGTAATCGTCAGTATCGAAAACTGCAGCACCTCGGTGATCACGACGCTAATCATGCCGCCTTTGATGGCGTAGAGAGAAGTCAGGCCCAGGATGATGATGGCGTAGATGTTCTCGTTTGTGAAAAGGCCGGTGGTGGCGTCAGTGAAACGCCAGGGCAACATTACCACGGCGAACTTGCCAATCCCTTTGAAGGCGTAGGCCAGCATGCCGACCACGTTGACCAGCGCGAACAACACCACGCTCACGTGGGCGAGGCTCGCCCCGGTGTCGCGTCCGAAGCGGGTCTGGATCCACTCCGCGCCCGTCAACACGTTGGAGCGCCGCAGCCAGGCGCTTAGGAACATCATGAGAAAGATCTGGTTGAACACCGGCCAGACGAAGGGCAGCCAAATGCTTTTCAAGCCGTACACAAAGAGGATGTAAACCATCCACATCGTGCCGCTGATGTCGAACATGCCCGAGGCGTCGGAGATTCCCAGCATGTACCAGGGAAGCGATTTGCTGCCGAGGAAATAGGAGTCCAGGTCCTTGGCGCCGCGCCGCGACACCCAGAGCCCGATCAAGATCACGGTCAGGAAGTACCCCAGGATGATGGCGATATCGATGGTGTGCAGTTGCATTGCCGGCGCGGGACGGGCTTTACTTAGTTTTCACGTCGTAGCAGAGCAGAACGTCCTGGTCGCGGATGTAGAGCATTCCGCCGGCGACGACGGGGTGGGGCCAACTGTTTTGGCTGCTCCGGTCGGGCTGATCGAAGCGGCCTTTCTCGGTGTAAGCCTTCGGCGAGGCTTCGACCAGAGCGACGATCCCTTTACCTCCTTCACTGCGCAGGTACAGGCAGCCATCAGCGTAGGTCAGGGAGCCTTTGCCGACGCCGTTGTTACTCCAAACCAGGCGCCCGGTCCTGAATTCCTGGCAAACCCACCCCTTGCCGTCGGAGTATCCGTAGAGGTATTCGCCGACGCGGACGACTCCGCCATGGTGGTTGACCATAACTTTGTTCGCGTAAACCTGCCCAGCGCTGTAAACATCTGCTGCCTTGCTGATTTTGAAGAGGTTGCATCCGATGCCGTAGCCCGAGGTGACATAAACCTCGTTATCGTAGAAAATCGGCGTGGGCACAGTCGCAGTCTCGCCATGGCGAGCCGCGCGCCAGAGAATCTTGCCCGTTTTGGCTTCAACGCCCACCACGTGTTCCCCAGTCAGTTGTACGTATTGCCTGACACCGCCGATCTGGGCAACGATCGGAGACGCGTATTCCGCCGGATCGGTGAAATCCTTTGTCTGCCAGATTAGTTCGCCGTTCGTCTTATTCAGAGCGACCATCGAACCCCGCGCGCTGCCCGGCGTGCTGACCACCACATCGCCATCGACCAACGGGGATTCGCTGTATCTCCAACCGCCGCACCGGCCGCCAAAATCCTTCTCGAGACTCTTTCGCCACACTTCCTTGCCGGTCGCAACTTCGAGGCAACACAAATCCCCAAACTGGCCGAGCACAAAGACCCGCCCGCCTTCTACTGTGGGCGTGCTTCGCGGTCCGGCAGGATCGGCACCTGCTTTGCCGATTACGGCCGTCCAGATCACCTTCCCTGATTCCCTATCAAGCGCAAGCGCATGGCTCGACCCGCTCTTATCGCCCACGGTAAACACGTGCGCACCGGCGACGGAAACCCCGCCGTGCCCTTCCCCCAAACCCGTGGCCTTCCAAACCAGCGATGGACCGTTCGGAGGCCACACTTTCAGCAAGCCACTTTCGGAGGACACATCATCGCGGTTGGGCCCGCGCCATTGAGGCCAATCACCGGCGCCCATCGGCGATGAAGTCAAAAAGAACAGCAGAACGGATGTGCAGAGGTTTTTCATGGGAGTGATTGTTGTGCAACGTAGCGACTGGGCCATGGGACAGCGATGAGTTCGATTGGTGAAAAACTTAACGGAGCGGAGGGTAGTGGAACAGGCAAAAGTGGCTGAAGCGAGCGAGTCAGAAATCGACTTCGAAACGGGTTTGAAGAATATTGAGGTTGCCGGCGGGCTGACGATCCGCCACGTGCCCGTATCCGTAATCGAACCGCCATTTAATATGCGGGTGCAAATACCAGTTCACCCCGGCCATCAACATCGACAATCGGCCGCCATGGATATCTTCGCTGCCGAGGTTGAGGTACGAATAGCGCGTGGCGAGTTCCCAGGCGCCCCAACCACCCCTGCCCCAATCGAAATTCCGCTTTGGGATCACCCGAGCGAAGCAGCCGGCTTGATGGTCATAGGGGCGACTCTCACCGGTGACAAACCAGCTCAGCGAAGTGTAAAAGCCATCGAAGTTCAGCATCTGCCCGCTGTCCTTCCGGACTGAGGAGTGGAGATACTCGGCCTGCGCGGAGCAGGGTCCGTCGACCCAGCCAACTTCCGCGCCCGCCACCAAGGCGCCATTGGCGCGGATGCCCCCGGTATCGACAATATAGGGTGCCTGGCGGCTCTCCGGGCGAGTTTGATAACGTACCGAGCTATTAGCCGAATAAAGGACGTTGGCACTGAGGCCCAAGTGCAGCAAGCCGCTCGCCTCGGGCCGATTTGGATCTGACTTGTCCAACGGCAAACCCGTCAGACGAGCGATGACGCGGGCGTAGTTTTCTGAGGCATCGCCGTAGTCGCGGCCCACGCCTTGAGAAAACACTCCTGCCGTCCACGTCATCCGTTCTTGAAGGAAAGGCCGGCCGGTTTGCACGCCCGCATCCACTCCAGGGGTCAGGGCCTGGACCGGCGCAGCCAACTCCATGAACGTGACGTCGCGACCGGTGACGAACGGGGCATCGGTGATCACGCCGGGATTGATGGCGCAAAAGGAGGCACCACTTCCTGCAAGTCCGAAAATCAAAGCCAAAAGAACCACCTTGAGCCCCTTGGCACAATGGCGGACTGCACTCACGCATTCAAGTTATCCGGTTTTGTTTTTCTGTTGATCGAACGCGAAGCCGTTTACCGATTCGGTCCTCCTGTTCGCGGTTGGCGTTCATCTGTGACTATTGGTTTGCGGCACCCGGCCCCCCCGGTTTGACGCGCACGAACCGCACATCAAAAGTCTCCCGAATCGCAGCCTGGTAGTACTGTCCAGCCAAGCAATCCTCGGCGGGCAGATAGGCGAGGTTGTAAGTGCAACCGGGGTAGTTGACGTCCCGAAGCTCGAGGAAGAGGCCCGACATCTGGTCCCAGCGTCGCACCTCGGCCTTCGAGACCTTGATAGGCTGGGGATTAAAATACCGCGCCTCCAGACGGCCATCGGCATGCGCAGCGCTAATATCGAGAATGTAGCCGCCATCGGGCCTCTCCCAACGGCCCACGAGAACGGAAGAATCGAACGGCTGGGTCGTGTGCCCGACAGGGCCAGAGAGAAAAGCCCTATGGGCGCCGCTCCAGGTAAACGCCAGGACGAGCAACACAACAATCACAAAAACGGCAGCCCATCCTGCCTTCCGCCGGTTGCTGCTGGCAGGCGGGCGTTTGGATGCGCTCTTGTTCCTCTGCCGACTCATGCCATGTCTTGTCTCATCTGCTTGCGCTGCCGGTTAAGCCAGCGCAAAGAAACTTTCTAAAATGCCAAACCGAGTTTGAACCAGACATAATCGCCTTTGAGGCGCTTTTCAACATCCAACTCGGGCAGCCATTTGACCTCCGCAACCAGGTCCTTGCCGGCGACTTTGGTGATGAAGGACACGACGGGGCCAACGCCGACGCTCCGGCCCTCAAAGCCTTCGAATTCCGCCCCCAGAGGGCCCTGGGCGCTGTCTCCGGTGATTTGCTGGTAGTAGAACGCGTTGGCCCCCACCCCGATGACGCCTAGCTTGCCGAGGGGCAGATGTTCGGCGAAGGTCGCATCCAGGCGAAACACATCGCCGCTCTGGTAATCGGTCGCGTCGTTTTTCGTGCTGAAGTCCAGCACGGCGAAGGCCGAGGCCTCCAAACCGATTTAGCTGCTGAGCCAACTCAGCGACACTGCGGGCTCGAAGGTCCAGAAATTCTTGCCGATATTGGCCAATCGGCCCTTCTCGTATTCGCCGCTGGGGGCATAGACGCCCAGGCGCACGTCGTACCTGAAGTCGCCGTTGGTCCAGCCGAGCATAAAGGGGAGCACTGTGAGATCCCCGAGCCCATTGGCGGTGTCCCGCATTCTGACCTGGAGGGGGCCTCCTTGCCCCATGACAGTGACGTAGCCATCCACTTCGAGCCAAACATCAGGAAGAACGAGCCCGGCTGAGTAATTGCCGTCGAGGAGTTCCAGGGGCGTTTTGTACAAGGCTAACACCGAATCGGAGTAGGCTTGGGCGTGGGAGTCAAACGTGTTCAACCCGCCGAACGGGAGCGGGCGGGCGCTGGCGCTGGCGTCGTAGTACATAAAATAATTAGCGACAGCGAGGCCCGGCCTGGCGGGCAGCGCATCAATAAAAGAGGCCATCCCGCCGGGGGCTTAATGTCCGCTCCCGGTTTCTTCGGCCCGGGCGCTGGTAGCGCAGGCGGCACCCACGGCGAGCGCAAGGGAGACTGCTGTTCTGTGTTTGAGAAGCGT
>DATDCV010000419.1:0-2985 GCA_036524155.1 Verrucomicrobiia bacterium | reverse complement strand
TGGCCAGGGCGACGGCGATGAATTGCCGCTTGCACAAAACCGAAGCCAGAAAACCGGCCGCCAAAGCAAACAGGATTCCGTTGAGTAATCCCAACACTGTCCGGGCGAAGTGCGCGAAGGTGATTCCCCCCATCAGCAAGGGCAAGGCCAGGATGGGGAAGATGGCCAGCAAGCCATACACGGAAGCCAGCGCCGTCGAGCAGAGCTTTCCGGCGATGATTTCGGCGCTGTTCAGGTTGGTGAGAAATAACAAGCCCAAGGTACCCTCGCGCCTCTCGACGCCGATGCAGTCAGCCGTGCGGGCCGTGCCGATGAACAGGCAATACAACAACGCCAAAACGGAATAGACTTTGAAAATGTCGGTTAGGACCCGCTTGTTGCTGAACCCGCCGAAGGCCCACAACAGCCAGACCAGCAGCGCAAAGAAGAGCGCCGCCGTGATCCAGCGCGTGCGGTACGTCGCCTTGTGACGCGCCGCGGAGCGAAGCTCGCGGTCCGCTACAGATAGAAAGCGCATGTTGGTCGAGCCACTGCGGCCAGGATGTTGGCATAGACAGGGCAGATCGGAAATTGTTTCAGCCAACGGGTGTTAATCATCCCGCAAGGTGCCGGAAGAACGGACTTACGCCCTACAACCTCCGATACACCGCCAACGCCTCTTCGGCCTCCTGCCTGGCTGCCCGGAGGTCCTCTTCCTTGGTGAACTTCGGCCGTGTGCCGAGCCAATGGATTACGCCCTCGACGTACTTGGTTAGATAAGCAATCGAGGCGGGGTCCCGGACCCGGCTCCCGTCCCTCAAAAAGTAAACCGGGCTGGTGTGGGCGAACACGGAAAGCTCCCGGGGAAGAATTCGATTCTTGAGGTCCGGGTGATCCACCACCCGCGCGGCCAGCCACCCGCTGCGTGTCACTTCCAGGGTGGTCTCGATTTTCATGGAATACACCCCTTGGACGGGGGCGTTGCTATACACCGGCATGGTCTTGTGGCCGATGGTCTCGCCGTTGAACACGATCTCCAGCGTTGTGAACGGCAGTATCGAACGAGCTGTGACCTGCGCTTTGACGCGTCTGCAATCCTTGAACTCTACCACATCCCCCGGCCTGTGGCCCTCCACCTCGAATTCCAGGATCGGCCCGTTGCTCACAAAGGTTTTCCCCGCCTTGATCGCCGCCAGCCATGTGGCGTAGGAAGCCGGCTGCCCCGCCTGGGCAAAAACACGGTTGCTGCCCAAGGGGATTTCCTCGCCGAATTTGTCCGTGCCGGCCGCGATCGGCACTCGAAAACCTGCATTCAGGAACTGGTAATACAAGTCGAGCGCCCGCATTACCGGGAACTCGGCCTGGGACATCCCCGAGGTCTCCCAGGGCTCCCAATGATTCGGAAACTGCGTGGGATCATTCCACGTGACCAACTCCATGCCGTCCACCAAGCCCAGCGCAATCCCGATCGGCAATTGCTCGCCCGGCAGGGAACAGACGTGCGACCACACCACCATTCCATTCTGTTCCCGGGCCGCCCGCATCGCCGGCACCAGGTCCCAATGCGGACACATCCTCCAATACTCCAGCCCTCCGCCCATATCCGGGTAGCCCGCAACCAGGCTCGTCAGGTTCAGCAAGGTTAAATGGCCCATCTGGAAATCGCGGATCTCCTGGCCCACATAGATCTCACAGCCAGGCGTTGAGTTGGCGTCGAGCTTTCCCGTGAAATACTTGTTCACCGGCAGGTAGTACTGCGAATCGGCCATGTGCAGGAGGGTCAGGGCATTCAAGTCCTCGGCGCGCATCTGCAGATGAGCTTCCCGCGGGATGGGCAGATGCGCATGAATGTCGCCGTTCACGTAACCCTGTTGGCGCAAGTCGCTCCATCGGCTAAGCCGGAAAATTTGCTCAAGCCTCTGAGCCTTGCCGTCCCCCGGGAGCTTGAACCAAAGCGGACGCGTCTCAAAGCCCCGGCGGACCTCAATGCCGGCGCCCGGGCCCGGCACCTTGACGGCAAACGAACCATCCACGTAACACCACCGTTTTCCCAGGTATTCAACGTGGTCGTGCCGCCCCTCGATTTCGACAAACCGGCCCTGAGCGTTAGTGATTGCCACCCGGGCGGCCGATGCCAAACCGGTAGCCTCATCAATGACGCGCGCCTCCAGGCGTGTTGCGGCCGCGGATCGCTGTGCGCCGAAAGACAAGGCCAACGCGAGGCCGATCGTGGAAAAAAGCGTGATTCTCATAGAGTGGCATAGGCCCGCCCGGGCGCCTCACAGCCTTGAGGCCAAGTTCGTATGCCTCGCCACGGCTCGAGCGCGCGACCGGACCCGCAGTTACTCGTATATGCGCCGGACGTAGGTGTCTACAGTGTGCACGCTGATGTCAAGCGAATCGGCGGTTCTTCGCGCATGGATCGAAGCAAAAGCAAGAAGGAGCCGTCTCTCGGGTCTTAGGCTCTTGCAGTTCCTTTCAGGGAGACGGCCGACAGACATCGAGATTTGTCATTGCCGGGCACCAACTTTCCCGCTGGCGGAGTTCCATCCTGTCCGCGCCCATACGCGTGCTGTTCGGTACTGTTGGTAGGAATGCACGCGTTATTGATTTCTTTGTTTTTTCAGCGGCGCGGCACCGGGCATGTCATTTCACGTATCACCGCATCAATTGCCGGGGCCCTGCGATCCCGCCGCGCCGCTGAACAACAAAAAAGCGGTTTGGGGGGGCGTCCGGGGCTACCAACAGTACTGGCCCGTTGGCAATATTCTGTTATCGCCGTTCCAAGGCTGCCACTGTTTCTCGGGCAACCTGCTGCGGTGCAACTCAGCAAATAAGGCCTTCCGCTGACTGATGAGGAGGGTCGGCCCGGGCCTGAGCACGGGCAAGCCCAAATCCGCCTGCCATGGAGGCCTTTACAGCCGGCCAGGGGAGCAGTAAAATTCCTTTAATGAACTCCAGGTGTCCATTAGCCACAGGGAGCCGTTTGGATATCCACCCATTTCC
>DATDCV010000418.1:0-7685 GCA_036524155.1 Verrucomicrobiia bacterium | reverse complement strand
CGCCCGGTGCGCCGATGCCCACCCCCTTGATTTGTTTGAGATTGAGGTCGGCCTCGTCCACGGCATCCTGGATACAGCGAGCGATGCGCTCGATGACTTTATCGACGCCGCGCTGCGACTTGGTGCTCAGCTTGGCCGTCGCGATGCACTCCAGCGAGTTGTTGAACACTCCTGCCAGAATCTTGGTGCCGCCCAAATCCAGGCCTACCACGTAGTCGCTTTTGCTGTTCGTTTCAGCCATAATTCTCGAGTTCGGGTTTTGAGGTTTGGCCTTTGGTGTTCGGGTTCCTATTTCCCCACCAGCACTGCGCCGATCTTCTTCTGGAGGTCCGCGTTGATGGCGTCGGCCGAGCGCATGCCGTCCACGATGGTGAAACCGTAGGTGGCCTGCAGCCGCCGGAAGGTCTTTTCCATCGCCGTTTGATATCGGAGGAAGCTGTCAAACATGTCGCGCGACAGTCCGAGGTCCATGCCGCTCTCCCAATAATCCAGGGCGGTGTTCTTGGCGAAGCTTCGCTGCACCAACTCCTCCGGGGCAACGTTAAGGTAAAAAACCGCGTCCGGTTCGAGGGCGATGCCGTAGAGGTTTTTCAGCCAGTTTTCATCCATGCCGCGCACCATATCCCGGGCCATCAATGTATAGATGTAGCGGTCCGCAAGGACGATGAAGCCGGCTTTCAACGCCGGCAAAATGATGTTCTCGATCTGGTCCGCGAAATCCGTCGCATAGAACAGGCTCAGCGTGGTGCGGCTGAGGATGTTGCCTTGTTGGGCCTGGGCGAGTTCCTCGCTAACGAGCGTCGAGCGTTTGAGGCCCACCTGCACCGTCGCATGGCCGCCGCCTTCCAGCCATTCGACCAACATCTCGATCTGGGTCGAGCGGCCCGAACCGTCGGCGCCTTCCACCACAATCAGCCGGCCCGCCAGTTGCTCGAGCGCAACCTTCGGGATGCCGTGGCCGTAAAAACGACGCGTCGTGGGGTGGGGGACGACGATATGATTCGCGCGCATCGCTTTCATTCCACGGGTTCCAGTTCCTTGGTTTTGCGCGGCGACGCCGCCTTCCGCGGAGGCGGCCGCTCGGCGCGCGCGAAGCGGCCGAGGTCGATTCGCTGGGCCACCAACTCACGAATCACCTCCTGCTGCTTTTCGACCAACTCGTTGGCATTGATCACCATGAATTTGAATTCGGTGCTCATCGCCAGGTACTGCTCCAACATGCGACCCTGGAAAATGCGGAAGCTCTCATACATGTCAGTGGAGAGCCGCAGGTCCATGCCCGCCTCAAAGTACTTCAATTGCGGCCGCCCATCCAGGATGCGCTGCAGCGAGACCTCCAAATCCGCGCGGAAGAAAAACGTCAGGTCGGGCAGGGCCGCGAAACCGTACAACCCCCGAACCCACTCGGGCGGGCAGCCCCGCACCACGTCGCGCGCGAAGGCGGTAAAAATGTACCGGTCGCAAAGCACGAGGTAGCCGGCGCGCAATAGCGGCACCAGGTGCCGCTCATAGCGGTCCGCAAAATCGGTCGCATGAATGAGGCTGAATGTCGTCGGCGTTAGCAACTCCCGTTTCTTGCCCTTCGAGGTCGCCGACTTGACCAGCTCGGAGGAATTCCATTCGCTGAAATAGACTTTCAGCCCCTGCAATTCGAGCCAGCGCTTGAGCAAGTAAATCTGGGTTGACTTCCCCGAACCATCCAGGCCTTCGACCGCGATCAGGCGTCCGGGGAAATTCAATTCCGCAAAGGTTTTCATCTGCCTTACCAACATAGGAACTTCTCCGGGCAAGACAACGCTTTTTCCTCAGCGCCGCCCGCTTCAGCGGAGCTGCGCTGGTTCAGACCTGGCTTCGGCGCGTTGGAACTGCGCGCTCATCCAGCCGAGCGCGATTCCCGACACAAGTCCAGCCAAATGACCTTCCCAGGAAACCGCTTCCGACGACGAGGGCAACACCCCTCTGAGCAGGCCCCCGTAGCCGATGATACATGCCACCGAGATCAACAAGGCGCCGACCGTGCGCCGGAAAAACGCCAACGATGCCAGGTAGCCGAAAAGACAGAATATCAGCCCGCTGGCGCCGATGTGGCAGCCACTTCGGGCAAAAAGCCACGTCAGCGCTCCCGTCAGCAGCACTCCGGCCGCGGTGATGACCTTGAACTCGACCCGGCTTCGCGCGCAGAGGATCAGTCCCAGAACAAGCAGGGGGACCGTGTTTGCCACCAGATGTTCGAACGAGGCGTGCAGAAACGGGGCCCAAAGAATCCCCGCCAGGCTGTGCCAATCGCGCGGCACAATTCCGTAGCGCGTCAGCCGGCTGCCGCCAAGCCCGTTGTTCGCCAGAAAGACAATCCAGCATAGAGCCACAAGCGCGATCGCTGGCAGAAACCTGATCATCTCAGTTCACCCCCGGGCGAATACCACAGCGAGCGCCAATATCTCTGCTCGGTGGCGTAAACGTCGATGGGTTCCTGCGTCTCCGCCGTGGGCAAAATGCCATAGCGGTGCATCTCGCGCACCCAATCCTGACGAGGCTGGAAATCGGCCATGTCGAAGCGTTTGACCTGTTCGAGGTGGTTCTTACCGGCGAGGCACATCGCCCGGAGAGTTTCGTACCCGGGGTCTTTCATGTCAGCAAAAACGACAACCTTTTCCTTAGACTTCAGATCGCGACACAAACCCCAGCCGCCGGCCGCTTCGGCCAAAGGGGCGAGCAGCAGGAGTGATTTTTCCGGGCGGGACAGGTTGAAAACGATATGCCGGCTGGTATTGAGCCGTGGATCAGCCATGCTCGGCTGCCAGAAGGAAACGCCGCGCTCGTCCGAAAGGCCGGCCGGCAGCAGACGGGAAGGGTCGCTGTGACAATTCGCGCACCGCCTGGCCAGCACCTCGGCGCCGGCCCTGGTCGTCGCCCAATCCGCGTCGGTGCCGACCTGTGAGTTCTCGGCGTACCCTCCAATCATTCCGGTGCCCAGCGCGGCGTACGTCCCCGGGTAGGCCGCCCCGGTTTCAATCCACAGCCGCAGCAGCTTTAGCTGTGCGTCCGACGCTTTAGCTCCGTAATGTGAACCGTCCACGAAAGAAAAGAGGCGGCTGGCGGAGGTGCCGAGAGTCCGCGGGGCGTAATTGCTCCGCGGCTCGTTGCGGCCGTCGGAGAAGAGGTGCGCAATCGTCAGCATGTAATAGCTGTGGCTGAACATCGGTCCGCGGTCTGCGCTCAGGATGAGGCGTCCGGCCCAGGGCCCACCCGCCGCGGTTTTTTCATAGCCGTGGCAATTCACACACAACGCATCCAGGATGGGCTGGATGTCCCTCGGAAAATCAATGACGTCGGGCACGCCAGAGATGGGCGCCACCTTGCTCGGCGGATGGCTCATGGCCAGCAAGCTCGGCGGCAAGGACGGCTCCCCGGGCGCACGCGTGCGTTGTTCGTGGCAGCCGATGCACCCGGTCGTTTCTCCCGGCTGCACTGTCAGGAAACTCTGCATGCGCTTGACCGACAGATCGTTCTTGTCCAGCGCAACAAAAAACAGGCTGCGCAGTGCCGGCAGTTCCATGTAGGCCGAGCCGTCCTCTTCGACCGGGACGGTCCCTACGATGCGCTCGAGCGTGAACGTGCCGCCGTAACTGATCGGGTCCATGCCGCCGGTGTAATGAATCGGCATCGGCAGTGATTCCAGCACCAGCAGTTTCTTGATCTCGCCCCGTTTGACGCCGCGCATGTTGCGGCCGTCGTAAATATCCTTGAGCACGAGATGACCGACCGGTTCCTTAAGGTTTACCCGATCGACAATCACCGGTTCGCGCTGCCGGGGCACAATCGGCCTCGGCTCGTGCAAGTGCATCCCGGCTTTCAGGTCGGCCTCGGGCAGCCGCGCGATCTCCTGCCGTTTGCCATGCCCATCCAGCAACACCAGGGTGCCGTCGAGCGCTGCCAGGAAGCAATCTTCCGAAAACGCCCAGGGATCCCGGTAAGCCCGATCGTCACTGACTTTGCGCGCGTGGGACGGGGCATCGGGACCCGCTTTGACGTCCACGACTGTGACTGGGCCGGCGTGCTCCTGCCAGCCGTGGCCGGGGGAGAAAATTGACACAACCTTGTCGGTGCCGGGAATCGGCTTGGCGTCGATCATCACCACGCTCGGATGCAGGTTTCCAAACCAGATCATCTGGGCGGTGCCGTCGGGGTTTGCGGTCCAAAGATGGTGGAAATCGACTTGGCTGCGATCCACGTATTCCCAGCGGGTGTAAAGCAGGCGGCCGTCGGGCATTGGCCACGGGGTGTTGTCCTGCTCGTTGTTGCTCGAGATCGGCCGCATGTTTTTGCCTTCCGCGTCGCAGCGATACATCACGGCCACCTGCGTCAGCCAGCAATTCACCCATCGGCGGCAGCGCGTCGAAACAAAAACGATGTCGCCACAAGGAAGGTAAGTAGGCTCGATGTCGTCGTACTGGCCGCTGGTCAGTTGGCGCAGACCCGTTCCGTCCGTATTAATCTCATAGAGCAGATAATTCTCCGTGCCGCCTTTGCGGTAGGAGAAAAGGATTTTGGCGCCATCGTAGCTAACCTGCGGGTCGCGGACGCCCCCTCGAGCATCGTCCACCAACGTCGCCAGTTGGCCGGTGATGCAGTTCCAGCGGTAGAGCTTCGAGCCTTCGCGCCATGCCTTCCGGTCAGGATCGTGCGCGTAATAGCCGATGTTCGCATACCAGTGCCCGTCGCTTGGGTTCATCTTTCGGGCCGCGAAAACGATCTCGGTCACGTTGGACATCGGCCCGGCGCGAAACCGTTCCAGGAGGGATTCCGCCGCCGGGGCCGAAGTGGCGAGCGCGCAGCCAACGCAAAGGAAGAACAAGAAGAGCGGTAACGCGTGGTTGCCGGTCGGAATGTTCGCGTCCACGCTGTGCGAGTGACTTGGCCTGTGACTCTCAAACAACTCGGTACACATCACTTTGCCCGCCAGTCTTGCTTAGACCTGCGCCACTGACAACCCAAATGGCGATGCGCAGGCCGGCCGAGCATCCGGCGCGCGGACGTCAGTCCGCAGCAATGCCCGACCGACCATTGCGTCCGGAATGCGGATGCCCCCTGCCAACGGAAGTTGCAGCGGCACTCCGGCCGCGCTCCCGCCGCCTGGCCGGTCAGTCTCTGACTCGATAGAACCGCGCGGGCTTTGTCGGGTCCACCGTTTCTGTCAGCATCACCGGGTGAACGAAGGGGACCGGGTCCAGGACGACGAGGGGTTGCCAGGTGCCGCGTGAGAGCGTGTCTCGATACTCCACAACGTATCCCGTATTTGCCTGAGCTGTGAACTGGATCTGAACCGAGTTGGAAGACACAGCAATAATGTGCAGGGCTACGACCGGCGTCAGCAGAAACGCACGCACTTGGCCGGCAGGATGAGTGCCAACCCCGGCGATCTGGCCCACGTCGTTTACGCACGTCGCTACTTCGAGCACCCAACCGCTTTTGGGATCCACCAGGTCGTTCAAATCGGTCATCTTCCCGCCGGGTGCGTAAACAAAGGCGTGCTGGGTCAGGTTGCCAGTGTCGAAGTAACCCACGATTTGCCCATGGTTGTTGATCCCATAAGCGCAGCTCGCGCCTTCCGGGCTCCCGAGGGTCCCCAAATCGGTCATTCGGCCTGCGCTGTAGAGGAAAGCATGTTCCGATGTGCCGGTGAAGGATACTCCCACCACTTCCCCTGAGTTGTTGATGGCGTAGGCGAAACTCTCCGTGCCACCCAGGGTGCCTAAATCGGTCATGGTCCCGTTGCTGTAGAGAAAAGCGTGCTGGGGAGCGATGCCGGCGAGCGACGCCCGCCCCACGACCTGGCCGCTGTCATTGATCCCGAAGGCGGCGCTGCGCGTGCCGCCCAGGGTACCCAAGTCCGTTTTGGTGCCTGCGCGATACACGAACGCGTGAAACTCTGTGTTGCCGTTCACCCACGCGCCGCCTGCGACCTCCCCATTGGCATTGATGGCCCGGGCCTCGCTTGAGGCACCGCCGAGCGTGCCCAGGCCGGTCATGGTTCCACTGCTGTATAGAAAGGCATCCTCCTCGCCGCCGCTGGTGTAAGCGCCACCCACCACCTGGCCACTGTCGTTGATGCCGTAACCGTAGCTATTGGCGCCGCCGAGCGTGCCCAAATCCAGCAATGTCCCGCCGCGGTAAGCGAATGCCTGCAAATCGGCAGGCCCGTTAGTCGTCGCATACCCGACCACCTGGCCGCTGTTGTTAATCCCCGAAACGTGGATATACGTCCCGCCGAGGGTGCCCAGGTCCACCACCGAATAGGCGATCTGGGCGGGTTGCGCCCCAACCCACGCAGCGGACGCGACCAAAAGCCCCACGCTCACCCGGGTCGCTCCTCTCCTCAGCCCCAGCATCAGTTGATTCAGATGGGTTGATGCCATGTATTATTTTAGCACCTGGCTTTGCCCGGGCAACCGGCTGCGCACAGGCTCTCGAGCCGAGCACCCGGCGCGCGGACTGCAGTCCGCAACGACGCCCGGCCGCCTTTCACAAATAACCGGGATGCACGCGCGGCGAAAAGCGACGCCGTGATTGCATTCCAGCGAATCGATGATGTAGAATCACAGCGGATTCAGCCCTTGCCGGCGTACGAAATCCAGTGAGACGAGCGCTGGTGCGCAGGCACGGTCTATGCTTTCTAGTTCGTTGTTATGCGGGTGATCTCTTTTGCGCTCATCTGGAGCGGTTTACTCTGCGCCTGGTCCGTCCCGGCGGCCGACCACCAGGTCGTGGGCGATTTTTCGGCCGGGACCAATCCCAAAGGCGTGCCCAACGGGTGGGAACTCAAAGAAAAAACCGGCCGGGCGGATCTTTCGGTTATGAAAAGCGACGGCGTCCATGCAGTGCAGCTCCGGAGCGCCGACACCTCTTTCTCGCTGCAGCGGCAGATTCAAGTGGACGTCAAACAGTATCCGATCCTGACCTGGAAATGGAAGGTCAACAAACTCCCCGTCGGTGGGGATTTCCGCAAAACGAAGACCGACGATCAGGCCGCGCAGTTGTTTGTCGCTTTCAGCCGCACTCGCGCCATCGTTTACATCTGGGACACCTCCGCGCCTCAAGGTCTGATGGCCGACGCACCGTCACCCCCGTTTATGGCCATCAAAGCCGTCGTCGTGCGCTCCGGCCCGGGCGACCTGGGGCAGTGGCTGGCCGAGAAGCGGAATGTCTACGAAGACTACCAGAAATTCTTCGGCGCCGCTGAGAAAGCACCGGTGGCTTCCGGCCTGCGGATCCAGATCAACACTCAGCATACGCGGACTTCCGGTGAGAGTTATTTCGCGGAGGTAAAGTTCGAGGCCCCGGCGGCAAAGGAAGACGCCAGTAACAAGCTGGCTCCGCACGGCCTCGCCACCACCACAGCTTCGGCCTTTTGAGCGGGCGCTGACTACAACGACTTCACGCCGAAGAGGTCATTGTTGTTGTTCCGAAGATCGGGATATTTCCAGCGCTCAATGTGACCGTCAGCGAACGAAATTCCCGCCCGTTGAGTGTGGCGGCAGGCAGGTTGTTTCTGGGGCTGCCACAGCAGCCACCCGTTTTGGGGATCCGGCGGAAAAGTAACGATCTCGGTGAGATAGCCGCCGGCGGGCACGTTGGCAGAGTTCTTGGGAATGCCCGTGTCGCCCATAAGCCAAAGTTGGGATGGC
>DATDCV010000417.1:0-23288 GCA_036524155.1 Verrucomicrobiia bacterium | reverse complement strand
ATGGTTTTGCCGGTGACGGTTTTGCAGGTGACAGTCAGCGCGCCCATGCGCTTGAGTTCGCCAAGAATGGTGTGGATGCCGCCCGCGCGGTGAACATCCTGAACATGGTAGTTCGAGGACGGAGACACCTTGCAGAGGCATGGCACGCGCCGGGAAATGGCATCGATGCGTTTGATATCGTAGTCAATCCCGGCCTCCCGCGCGATCGCCAGGGTGTGCAGGATGGTGTTGGTGGAGCCGCCCATCGCGACATCCAGGGTGAGCGCATTGTCAAACGCCTCGACCGTGGCGATGTCGCGCGGCTTCAAATCCGCCTCGACCAGCTTGATGATCGCCCGGGCCGCACGCTCGTAGAGCGCCTCCCGCTCCTTGGAGACGGCCAAAATAGTGCCGTTGCCGGGCAGGGCCGTACCCAGCGCCTCACACAGGCAGTTCATCGAATTGGCGGTGAACATGCCCGAGCAGGACCCGCAAGTCGGACACGCCGTTTGTTCGAGCCGCGTGAGTTCGGCTTCGGAGATTTTTCCGGTCTGGAGTTCCGCCACTCCTTTAAACACGGAAATCAGATCCGACTTTTGCGTGGCGGGCCGCAGGTGGGCGGGCAGATCACTCTCGCCGTTCTGCGCCGCGACACCGGCGGCCATCGGCCCGCCGCTGACGAACACTGTCGGGATGTTGACGCGCATCGACGCCATCAGCATTCCGGGCACGATCTTGTCACAGTTCGGAATGCACACCATGCCGTCAAAGCAATGGGCCCGGACCATCGACTCGACGCAATCGGCGATCAGCTCGCGCGAGGGCAACGAGTACTTCATGCCGCTGTGGCCCATCGCGATGCCGTCGTCGACGCCGATCGTATTGAAAATAAACGGCACCCCTCCCGCCTCCCGAACCAGGCGCTTGACCAGGAGGCCCACCTCATTCAGGTGGGCGTGTCCGGGGATGCAATCCGTGTACGAATTTACGATCGCGATAAACGGCTTGTCCCAATCCGCTTCGGATTCGATGGAGCCGGTCGCGCGGAGCAGAGACCGGTGCGGCGCCCGTTCAGAGCCTTTCTTGATGATGTCAGAACGCATAAATCATAATTGCCTGTTTCAGTATCCAAGAAAACAAGACTGTTAGCTTAACAATCGGCAATCCCGGTGTCACGCCGGTTTAATATTGTCAAACTGCCTGTTGCCGGCCCTTGAACCGGCTGATTCGATCCAGTTGCTTTGAACATTAACAGGACTACAATGACCATAGTGACATAGCACACCAAACAAAAAACTTATGAGAAAACTATCCTTATTGCTTACAGTTGCCGCCGGACTTGCCCTCTTCACCCTCGCCACCGCCGGTTCCGCCGCCGAGCGAGGCAGGGACAAGGAGAAGGGCAAGGAAGTCACCATCACCGGCGACGCCAAGTGCGCCAAGTGCGCGTTGCAGGAATCCGAGAAATGCCAAACTGTGATCCAAACGGAGAACAAGCAGGGCAAAACAGTCACGTATTACCTGGCGGACAATGAAATCGCAAAAGGCTTCCACAAGAACGTCTGCAACGACACCAGGAAGGTGACTGCCACCGGGACGGTGAAGAAAGTCAAAGGCAAACAGCAACTAACGGTCACGAAGATCGACCTCGCCAAGTAGAAAGAGCTTTCTGAGCACCAGAGCCCCGGCGCGCATTGTGCCTGGGGCTTTTTTGTTGTTCCGGCGAAGCGGAGTCGCCCCTGCCAGCCGTTATGCTGGATGCGGCCGCCATGTTGGCCCGGTGGCGGCATTAAGGGGATCATCCGGCAAGGAGTCCGCGCCGAGGGTAGCCATACGACCGAAGCACTCCGACGACGAAGCTCGCAGCCCGTCTCACCTGCTACCGGTGGCCGAACCAGGCGAGGCGTTCCTTGTTCACCAGATAGAGCAACCCCAAGACGCGCGCCCCGACCATCAGGAGATAGAGCCCGACGAGTATGGAGATGACCGAGGGAAGAATGGGAACATGAATGATCTTCGGCAGGTAGTAGTCTCCCGACAATTTCGCCCCGAGGACCGCCCCAAAGAGACCTACCGCCCACAGATATGAACCGGCCGTTTTCGCGATCGAGGGCATGACGAGCAGAGGATTGAGCGCCGCCACCGAATCGAACATCGCCACCGCCAGAAAGGCCATGGGAAAATAAATGGCGCCGAACCCGCACGCAACCCACACGACCGCCTGGCTCGCCTTCTGACCGTCCTGGACGAACATCCCGACGACAATCGCCGGCACCAGGCTCGCCAGAATCGTGGCGACAAGTTGGACCAGCGGAAGGAAAATCTCGGCGGTGAAATCGGAAATATCCGGCCAATCGGGAGCGGCTATCTCGCCCATCGCCGTCCCGGTAGCAATGCGCCGCAGGTAACTGGCCAGGTAGCCGGCGCCGATTGCCGTCAGCAGGAAAAGGAAGGCCAAACTGATGAGACTGCCCAGCCCCATGCCCTTGGCGACCGCATATCGGGCGAAAAACTTTCCGGCCTCGAGAACGGAAAAGAAAAACGTGCCCGCCAGAAGCAACAACACGCCATCTTTCGCTAACGGATACAGGAGGGCGCCGCACACACGGGCGGCAAACCGCGGCTCGCGCTGCGATTGTGACGTGGGCCGGGCACCGGCGCGTGACCGTGCCTCCCGTAATGAGGGCGGAAGCGGCGGCACAGTCTCCGCCGCCGGTTCCCCCTCGAACCGGAGCCGTACGTCGCCCAGGCAAAACACCTGCCCGGAACACAGCCGGGCTTCCTCGACGAGTTGCCCGTCGATGAAAGTCCCGTTGGTCGAGCCGAGGTCCTTGAGGAGCGCGTTGCTGCCGGAAACCTCAATCCGGCAGTGCGCGCTCGAAACGGAGGAATGCTCGATCTGGAAATCGTTCTCTTCGCCCCTCCCCAAAGAATTGGTTCCCGGCCGAAGCTCGATTTCCCAGGCCTCCGCCGAATCGGGATTGACGACAAGTCGCGCCATACACGCTTTGCTCGGAACCCAAATCTGCCACGTTTCCCGCCCGCCGGGGAGTACAAACGTCTCTCCGGTTTGTACCTTTTTTTGCTGCGCGGGCAAAACGGTTGTGTGATGCTCCACGGCCTATGTTTTCGCTTCAAAAGCTGTTGGGCAAAGAAGACAAGTTTTTTACCCTCCTCGAGGCCAGCGCCCAGGAGGCCCGCACCAGCGTGCAGGCGCTGGTGAAGCTGAGCAAAGACCTCGAGCGGCCGACCGCAACGGAAGATTTCGCCTATTCCCGGCGCAAGGACAAACAGATCACCCAGGAGATCAGCGCCGCAGTCTACACCACTTTTATCACCGCGCTCGAGCGGGAGGATATCGAGGATCTTTCCAACGCGCTCTACAAAATCCCCAAGACCGTCGAGAAATTTACCGAGCGGGCGCTGCTGGCGCCGAATTACGTTCGCGGGATCGACTTCTCCAAGCAGATGGGCCTGCTGGAACGGGCGACCGAAATTGTCGTCGAACTGGTGAAATGCCTGCGCGACGGGATGAACCTCGAGAAGATCAAGGAGCTGAATGACAAACTTCAATTCCTCGAGGGCGAGGCGGACAAGCACATGGTGGTGCTATACCGGGACCTATTCTGCGGCAAGCATGAGCCCGTCCAGGTGATCGTGCTGAAAGACCTCTACGAACTGCTGGAGAAAATGATCGACCGCTGCCGCGACGCGGGCAATGTCATCGCTCATGTCGCACTGAAGAATTCCTAGGCCATGACGCTCCTGCTGGTGGTCATCCTGGTGGCGTTGGTCTTTGAATTCATCAATGGCTTCCATGATACCGCCAATTCCGTCGCCGCAGTCGTGGGCACCAAAGTGCTCACGCCAACGCAGGCCATCACACTCGCCGCGGTAACCAACCTCGCGGGTGCCCTCGCCGGTACCGCGGTCGCCACAACCGTCGGCAAAGGGCTCGTGGATGCCCAATGTGTAACCGGCGTCACCTTGATCTGCGGGTTAATGGGTAGCGTGATCTGGAACCTGATCACCTGGCGCCTCGGCCTGCCCTCGAGCTCGAGCCACGCAATGATCGGTGGTCTCGTCGGCGCCGCCGTTGCCTCGACCGCCAGTTGGAGCGTGGTCATCTGGTCCGCGCCGGTTGCAGGCAAACCATGGTACGCCTGGGGCGGGCTGCTCTACAAGGTGGTCATCCCGATGTTCAGCTCGCCGGTCATCGGCTTTGTCGGCGGCGTCCTCTGGATGAGTGTGCTTTATATTGTCTTGGCACGACTCAGGCCATCGACGATCAACGGCATCTTCCGCAACCTGCAGATTTTCAGCGCCGGATTCCTCGGCTTCAGCCACGGCAGCAACGACGCACAGAAGACCATGGGCATTGTCGCCCTCGCCCTGTTTTCAGCCACACAGGCCGGAGAATTGTTGCAGCTTCCCCGCTGGCTTTCGTTCCTCCATACGCCGGAATTCACGATTCCGCTCTGGGTCAAACTGCTCTGCGCGACGACCATGGCCGCGGGAACCGCTGCCGGCGGCCGACGAATCATCAAAACTCTCGGTCGAAAAGTGGGACGTCTTCAACCCGTCAACGGGTTTGCCGCCGACACGACCTCCGCAACCGTCCTTATGACGACGGCGACCTTAGGCATGCCGGTCTCGACCACCCACGCCGTTTCGGCCGCTATCATGGGGGTCGGCACTGCCCGCAATCACAAAACCATGCACTGGCACGTCGTCGAAAGCATCCTGTGGACCTGGTTCCTGACCCTGCCCGCCACCGGTCTGATCGCCTATGGGCTAATGCGGCTGCTGCAGGCGATCGGTAGCGTGCCCTGCCCCACCGCGGCACCCGTCTGAACCGCAACCTATGGCACTCATTTTCACTGTCATCCTGATCGCGCTCGTCTTTGAGTACATCAACGGTTTTCACGATACCGCAAACTCGATCGCGACGGTCGTGTCGACAAAAGTCCTGACCCCGCGGCAGGCAGTCATCATGGCGGCATTCACCAATCTGCTCGGCGCGCTCTGGGGAACCGCGGTCGCCAAAACTATCTCCTCGGGATTGATCGACACTAAGCTCGTGTCCATGACCTCGGAAATCATGATCTGCGCTTTGCTGGGAGCGATCATCTGGAATTTGATCACCTGGTGGTTTGGCCTTCCCTCCAGTTCCAGCCATGCGCTGATCGGCGGCCTGTGCGGCTCAGCCCTGGCCGCGGCAGGGGACAACTGGAAGGTGATCCTGTGGGCCCAACCCAGCAGCCAGCATTGGTGGCTCGGCAAGGGCCTGCTCTGGAAAGTGATCGTCCCCATGGTCACATCGCCCATCGCCGGATTGATGCTGGGCTTCCTCGTCATGGCGCTGCTCTATTTCCTTCTGCAAAAAGCGCGCCCCGCCAAAGTGAACCGGTTTTTCGGGGTCGCCCAGATGTTCAGCGCCGGCGCCATGGGTTTCATGCACGGCACCAACGACGCTCAGAAAACAATGGGAATCATCGCCCTGACTCTTCTCGCTGCGACCCAGGCCGGACAACTCGCCGACCTCCCGGGCTGGCTGTCCTTCCTGCATACACCCGTCCCAGCCCCTGGTAAGGACATGGAAATCGCGGTGTGGATCAAAGTGCTCTGCGCCCTCACGATGGCCTCAGGCACCGCCGTCGGCGGTTGGCGTATTATCAAGACCCTGGGTCACAAGATGGTTAAACTGCATCCCATCAATGGTTTCGCCGCCGAGACCAGTTCCGCCACCGTCATTTTGGCAGCCACCCACCTCGGAATACCTGTATCCACCACCCACAACATTTCCGCGGCCATCATGGGTGTCGGCGCTGCCCGGCGGCTCAACGCCATCAAATGGACCGTTGTCGAGCGCATGGTCTGGGCCTGGATCCTGACCATCCCTGTCACCGCCGGGCTCGCTTATTTGTTTGTCCGTCTGCTTCGGGGCCTGGCGTGACCGTTACCCCAAAGTACTGAAGACGCCGGCGTAGCAGGCGGAACGTCGCCGCCCTGGCGATCTTCACCTCCAAATCGGCTCCTGCTTCCGGTCGAACGCTTGGTTCTGGCGGGCAAAGTCCGTCGGCCAGGAGACGGCAGTCACCGCCACGGCGTTAGTCGCGGGACTGGCAGCTTTGAGGCGGAGAAGCTGTTTCTGCTCGATTTGCTTCAAGTCGCGGCTGAGCAGGTGAAGAGTGCGGAGGTTGCCGGCGAGGTAGATGAGCAGAATGGCCACAATGGCAATCACCACAATAACGGCCATCCCGCGCTCGTGGCAGCGTGAGCAAGTGCGAGGCGAATTGAGAGCTGAGCGGATATTCATCGCGTTTCGGCGGCGTCCGGCACCGCGATAAAAGTGAACAACGGCCGCATCCGGGCGGCACCGACCGCACCCCGATGTCTGGGCTGAAGCTCGAGATCCCAGGACCAGGCGGTCACCCGTGATCGGCCTCGCGAGCCCATGGCTGAACTCTTGACTTGCTCCAAAACCCGGCCCCAGGGCCCGAGACCAAAACGGCGATACACAGCGCCGTCAGAGTACCGGTACTCCACGTGCCTGGTCGCGCCGTCGAGCCGCAGAACCTTCTCGCCGCCATTCACAACCCAGGCAACATTGGTGGCCGCGCGCACATCCGCCCGCCAACACTCACCGATGTGCATCGTGCGGGCGATGTCATCCGCATTGCGGCGCAACACCAGGGAGTTGTCGATGCACCGATACATCGCGATCATGCCCGCACCCAGCAACACGAACACCGCGCTGATGTAAACCAGCGCTTCGGTGAGCATATAGGCGCGCTCCGAGCGACGGGAGCCGGCGCGGGCGCCAGAAGGGCGCGAAGGACGGAAAGTGCCAAAATCACAGAATCTCATTTTGGGAGCAGGCTTCATTTTACGCTCACCTCCCGGACGACAGGGCCGCCGTGGTGTTTCACCGCTGGGCGCCATTCGAGGCGCGCCTTGCCCGATGTCACCGTCAGAATGAAGCGGCCGGGCGGCAGATTAGTCGCCGCGGCAGCACCCACCGAATAGTCATAGACGCCGTTCGTATAATCCCGCCCGCCGCCCGCAGCCAGCACTTCGGCTTCCCCATCAACGATTTCCATAGCGACCGCCCGCTGATAAACGGAGCGTGCGAGACGCTTTTCGGAGGCGATGGAATAAGCAACCGGCAGCAACGCGCCGGTGAGCAGAGCCATCGCGATTAAGAGCTCAACCATCAGCGATCCGCGCCGCGCCGCCGAACGATATTTAGTTCGGATTACCATAGCGCCATTTTGTTGATGAGTCCGATCAGCGGAAGGAACATCGCGATCACGATGGACGCCACCAGGACTCCGTTGATGAGCACCAGCAGAGTGGTCAGCACTTGTGCCGCTGTTTGCTCGAGTTGAAACGCCTTGGCGTCAAGCGCCTCGTGCCATCCAGCCAAGGCCCCGGAGAACCCGCCCCCGCTCTGAAGGGCGTTAGCCATCCGCCAACGGAGTTCTCCCGCGTCGCGCAATGCCAGCAGCGCCTGTGGAAGCCTTACCCCTTGCCTCAGGCGCGAGGCTATCTCCTCAGCCCGACGGCGCATGACGGCGTTGGCGGTCGATTCGCCGGCAAGGCAAACGGCCTCACCTTCAGGGACCCCCGCCTCGAGCAACATCGCGAGAACTCCCGAAAAATCCCTCTGGAGCCGCTTGCGCCGCCAGGGCAGCCGGTACGTCAGCGAGTCGATCCAGCGGGTATTGCCGATCAGCACTGTCTCCAGCCAGTCGCGCAAACGCGGACCACCCAGGTAGGCCAAAGTGGCCAACCACACCAGGAGAAAGACGCAAACCTGGAGCGCGATAAACACAGTATTCTGCGCGAGGATGAACCGGGTGAAAGCGGGCAGAGCAGCCCCTTCATACATGCCGTTGAAAACCTGGTCGAATGAGGGCAGGACTTTGACCTTGAGCATCACGGGGATGAAAATCGTGAACGGCGTCGCGACGAACGCCAAAACCAGCAGATAATTGAGCGCGCCTCGCACGTGGGAAACACTGTCCCGCAGCAGCAGCCGGCAGGCAGGCAACACCTTCGAAACGTCGCCGATGCGTTCGCCGGTTTTGACCATCGCCCGGACTTGAAGTGGAACCAGCCGGGGCGCCTGCTCAAGCGCCTGGCTCAGCCGGAAACCCTGCTTGAGGTGGGCCACCACCAAATTGAGCCGTTTTCCAAGCGACCGGTCCTGGCTATGAATGACCTCCGTGATGGCGGCTTCGGGAGTACGGCCCTCTTTCATCCCTTGCTCCAGCAGATCGAGAAACACCCGGACCCGCTCGTTCCGCCGCATCGGCAGCGTCAGGAAATAAAAAATCACATACAGGACACCGAACGCCGGCAGCAGCCCGATCAAAACGTACGCCAAAAACGCAAGCGCCAGCAGCGCGATGCCCCCGGCCGGATCGTTCTCGAGCAGGTGATGAAGCGAGTGCATCGAATCAGCTTCCCGCGCCGGTATCCCCCAGCGCATTCATCAACCGGACCATGGCTTGCATCAGAGGCGCAACCTGCCAGAAGATCATCTGGCCCAGGAAAAGAACCGATACCGGCAAAGCCCCGTACAGGGCCAATTCGATCCGGTAACTCGCCCGGCCACGGTAAATCTCCGCAGCTTTCTCGAAACCGGCCGCAACGTCTTCCCCGCTTTTTTGAATCAGCCACAGAAACAACGGCGGGAACGGGCGCGCAGCCGACGACCATTGCGCCGGCTTCCCCTGCCCTGCCTCCACCTGGGCCCGCCATTGGCCGAGAACCCTGGCGGCGGGCGAAGTGCCCTCGAGTCTTTCAGCCAGCGCGAGCGTTTCTGCCAGCGTGGTGCCCTTTCGCAGCATAAGCGCGATCGCCGAGGCAAGCTGGGCCAGGCTGGTTTCGCGGAACCCCGGCAAGCGCCAGCGCAACCGCTCTCGCCAGGTCGGCAGCCCAAGAGCGGCAGCCGCCAACAACGCCAGCATCAACATCGCAATCGGGGGAATCCAAATGATCACCGGCGCCAAGGCCGGCAAGGACATCTGGTCAAAGAACTTCGCCAAAAAGTGGCTGAACACCAGCGAAATGATGAGCGTGAGCGCCAGGGAAACGACTATGACAAGGGCTGGATAAACCATCAGGCCTTTCAGACGGGTCCACAGCAGGTTGGCCTGGTGGAAGTGATCCGCCAGCAAAGTCAGCATACCCGGCAGATCGTTGCCCCGAGCGCCAATTTCAAGCATCCGGCAGTAGAAATCGGGTAGGTCACGCCGGGCCAGCGCGTCCTTCAGCGGCGTGCCACGCCCAAGGTCGGCCTCCAATTCCTGGAGCTCAAGCTTCAGTTTGCCGGTTCGCATGCCGGCGCACAATTGCTTCAGGGCCCCTTCCAACGGGATGCCGTCCCGCAGCATGCTCGCCAACTGCTGATTGAAAAATGCCAACTCGTCGTAATTCATGGCCTGTTCAGAACAACATCACTAGTCAGACAGACCGCGCATCGCGCGAAATGTCACGCAGGAAACACCAGGCGGAAGATACGAACTCCCAAATCCGGACTTCGATCGCAGAACTCGGTCGCTCGGGATTTTTTGACAGCCCGCTCCCCCTCACCCCTACCCTCTCCCCGAGGAGAGGGAGTTCCGCCGGCCGGCTCTCGAGATTTCCGGCCGTGCCGCATATACGAAGAGGCGGCAGACGGGTCGCCCTCTCCGTGGGGAGAGGGTAGGGGTGAGGGGGAATTTCTTGAGCTGGTTCATGGGGAGGTTAGGGGTGAGGGCAAATCCGCAGTCCGGCGTTCAGTGTGACGGGAAATGGCGACCTGACTTGCCAATGAGGCGACTCCGGTAGTTCCTTGCGCGCTTAATCAGGTTCCCAGAACGCGGCGCACCTCGGCGTCATTGGTGAGGCCGGCTCGAACCAAAGCCTCGGCGCGCTCGCGCAGGGACGGCTTCGCGACCAGCGCGCGGAGATCATGAGCGGACAGGGCGCGGCGCACGTCTTCAGTCACGCGCAGCACCTCGACGATTGGCAGGCGTCCACGATAGCCGGTCGACAGGCATTCGGGACAGCCTTTGCCGTGACACGAAGCGCAGAGCCGGCGCAGCAAGCGTTGATTCAGCACCAACTCGGTCGAAGAGGCAACCGCCGAGGAGTCAGTACAGAGCACGAGCAAACGCTCAAACACGCCCTGGCACGAACCCGCATGTAACGTCGAAATAATCAGATGCCCGGTCAGCGCCGCGCGCACGGCGAGGTTGGCGGTCTCTTCGTCCCGGATTTCCCCAATGGCCAGCACCTGGGGATCCTGGCGCAGCAAATGGCGCGCGGCCTTCGCGAAATCCAGGCCTTGGGCCTCGTTCACCTGCGTCTGCATCACGCCGGGCACGATCTGTTCCGCCGGGTCTTCCACAGTTATGATATGGCGGCCCCCGCGTTCCGCCAGGTGACGAAGACAGGCATAAATCGTCGTGGTCTTCCCGCTTCCCGCCGGGCCGGTAAGCAGGAGAAGCCCGCAAGTTTGCGCCAGAAATAGCTCCAGCTCCCGCCCGACGTCGGCCGGAAACTCCAATCCCAGGAGACTGACCACCTCCGCTGTGCTGAACAGACGCAAGACAATCTTCTCGCCGGTGACCGTCGGGTAAGTCGAGACCCGTATGTCCGTGTGAGCATTGACGCTGTTCCGGTCGATCCGGCCGTCCTGCGGCAATGACTCCTGGTAAGTCTTCAGCCGGGCAAGAAATTTGATCCGCCCGAAAACCCTCTCCGCTAGCGAAGCCGGCAGTTCGGTCGCTGGCGTCATAACGCCGTCCAACCGGAACACGACCGAGGCTGTCACCTGCCCCATCTGCAAATGAATATCGCTCGCCGTCGCCCGTTCCGCCTGGCGGATGAGATTCTCCAGCACCAGCGGAGCATCGTTGCCGGGCTCGGCTTCAGCGCGGGTGTGCGTGTGTTTATCGGCTCTCATAGCGCCAGCGTCAGGCAATCGTCCGACCTATGCGCCTGGCCTTCCACTCCAGCGCGCTGGCGAAGCGAATTGTGCCTTTCCCGCAAACACCGAACAATCCGAAAACGTATCCCCCAGTCTTGGATCGGAGCGCCGAGTTGCACTCGGCTTACCATCGGCCGTCGGCTCGCTTAAGCCGATCAGAAATCGGCGCTCCGACCCAAGACTGAGGCGATACGGCGAGAGATTTTTCGTTATTGGCAACGCCGGCTTCACACCCGATATTTCATCTTTCGAAGTATGGCAGAGAACAGCAAGCACGTTTACGACGAGAGCAAGATCAAGACGCTTTCCTCCCTGGAACACATCCGGCTCCGCACCGGCATGTACATCGGCCGCATTGGCAACGGCTCTCATTACGATGACGGCTGTTACATCCTGCTGAAGGAGGTCATCGACAACGCGGTCGATGAGTTCATCATGGGGGCCGGCAAGGAAATTCAGGTCCACATCGAGGATAAGTCCGTCACCGTGCGTGATTTTGGCCGCGGCATTCCTCTGGGCAAAGTGGTGGATTGCGTATCGCAGATTAATACCGGCGCGAAATACAACGACGACGTTTTCCAATTCAGCGTCGGCCTGAATGGCGTCGGCACCAAGGCCGTCAACGCGCTGTCGAAAGAATTCCTGGTGCGCAGCTTCCGGGAGGGTGAATTCGTTGAGGCCTCGTTCAAGCAAGGCAAACTCAAGAAGGAAAAAAAGGGCCAGAGCAAGGAGCCGGACGGCACTCTGATTCGCTTTGAGCCCGACCCGGAGATCTTTAAAGAGATCACCTTTCTGCCTGAGCACGTCGAGCACCGGCTGCGGCATTACAGCTATCTCAACACCGGCCTGAAACTGTTCTATAACGACAAGGTTTTTCAGTCCCGCAACGGCCTGCTCGACCTCGTCATGGAGGACCTGCAGGCCGACGCCAGCGAGCCGATTTACCCGCCCCTGCATTACGCCGAGAAAACACTCGAGTTTTGTTTCACCCACAGCAACAGCCGCTACGGCGAGACCTTCTATTCCTTCGTCAACGGGCAATACACCAGCGACGGCGGCACCCATCTTAGCGCGTTTCGCGAAGGTTTGCTCAAAGCGGTCAATGAATATGGGCGGGAAAAATTTGAGGGCGATGACGTGCGCGAAAGCATGGTCGGCGCCGTTTCCATTCGCCTCAAGGACCCCGTCTTCGAGTCCCAGACCAAGAACAAACTCGGCAATACCGAAATCCGCACCGACCTGGTCAACCGCGTGCGCGAGGAGTTGCTGCATTTCTTCAATCGCAACAAGGAGATCGCCGAGAAGATCATCGCCAAGGTCCAGGACACTCGCCAGCTTCGCAAAGAGCTGCAAGAGGTGAAAAAACTGGCCCGCGAACGGGCCAAAGCAATTACCATCCGGATCCCCCAGTTGAAGGACTGCAAAATCCACTATGATAAAGCGAAGGGCAAAGGCAAGGGATCGATGGTCTTTATCACGGAAGGACAGTCCGCCGCCGGCTCGATTGTTAGCTGCCGGGAGGTGGAAACGCAGGCGATTTTTGTGCTCAAGGGCAAACCGTTAAACGTGTGGGACCTTAAGCGGGACATCGTCTATAAGAACGACGAGATGTACAACCTGATGCGGAGCCTCGACATCGAGGACAACCTCGAGGGGTTGCGCTACGAGAAAGTCATCCTGGCGACCGATGCCGACGTCGACGGTTTGCACATCCGGAACTTGATGATCACTTACTTCTTCCGGTTTTTTGATCAATTAGTCCATGACGGTCACCTTTATGTGCTCGAGACCCCTCTGTTCCGCGTGCGGAACAAAGAGCAGACAATTTACTGCTATTCCGAGGCCGAGCGCGACACTGCGGCCCAGAAGCTCGGGAAAACGTGGGAGATTACCCGGTTCAAAGGCCTGGGCGAAATCTCACCATCCGAATTCAAGCAATTCATCGGCAAGGAAATGCGACTCAGCCAGGTCGAATACGCTCCCAAGACCGAAGCTGCCGGCATACTCAGCTTCTATATGGGTAAGAACACCCCCGAGCGTAAAGATTACATCATGCAAAACCTTGTCGTGTCGGTTGAGGAGTGATGCAGCGATGAATATTGCCCTGCGTCATTTCCTATTCGCTATAGCACCCGACTCTGCCCTGTAATCCGAGACCTGCCCTCCACTGCGTCCCACCCACGTCTCGCGCTTGACTCCGTTCCGTCAGTCAGGTCCAATCCCCCGCCATGAGAACCGTATCCGGCTCGTTGCGAAGGGCTTTTGTGCCTCTGCTCCCAGCATTTTTGCTGCTCTCGGGGGTTGCTTTGTCGGCTCCAGCCGCCGAATCCACAACTAATGCCCTCGAAGCTCGCCTGGCGCACCTCGAGGCGCAGCTCGCTCCCGGCTCTGCCATCAACAACGGAGACAACGCCTGGCTGCTCATCAGCTCCGCCTTGGTCCTCATGATGACCGCCCCGGGCCTGATCCTGTTCTATGGCGGGCTCGTGCGGCAGAAAAACGTCCTCGGCACCATGATGCACAGCCTCGTGCTGATGGGAATCGTTTCTGTGCTTTGGGTCGCGTTCGGCTACAGCATGGCTTTTGGCGAAGGCAATGCTTTTGTAGGCAACCCCCTCCGCCATTGGTTCCTCGCGGGCGTCAGCGGCGACCCCAACGCGGATTATGCGGCGACCGTGCCCCAACAGAGCTTCATGCTCTTCCAGATGATGTTCGCGATCATTACCCCGGCGCTGATCAGCGGTGCGATCGCCGAGCGCATGAAATTCAGTTCCTACCTTCTTTTCACCGTTTTGTGGGTCACCCTCATCTATTTTCCCCTCGCCCACATGGTTTGGGGCAAAGGCGGATTGTTCAACTGGGCGCTTGGAGGGACAGTGCCCGTGCTTGATTTCGCGGGCGGCACCGTAGTGCATATCAGCTCGGGAATTTCCGCTTTGGTCTGCGCGCTGGTTCTGGGCAAACGCCTGGGCTTTCCCCGTGAACCAATGCCGCCGCACAATGTGGTCCTCAGCCTGGTTGGCACCGGCCTTCTGTGGGTGGGTTGGTTCGGATTCAATGCCGGCAGCGCGGTGAACGCCGGCAAGCTGGCCACCAGCGCTTTTGCGGCGACTCACTTCTCCGCCTCCGGTGCCGCGTTGAGTTGGGCGCTTTGTGAGTGGTGGACGAAAGGAAAACCCAGCGTGCTCGGCGCTGCTTCAGGCATGGTGGCCGGCCTGGCGACCATCACTCCAGCCTCAGGATTTGTTTCAATCCCTGCCGCCCTGCTGATCGGCCTCGCCGGCGGCGCCACGTGCTTTTTCGCCGTTACGAAATTGAAGAGCCGGTTTGGCTACGATGATTCGCTGGACGTATTCGGAGTCCACGGCGTTGGAAGCACTCTGGGCATGCTGTTGCTCGGCTGGCTCGCCAATGTTGCCGTCAACGAGGCCATTGGCACCACCTGCAAGATCAACAATCAGGTCGTTTCCCTGGCCGGCAGTCCGGCTCAATTCCTCAACCAGGTCAAAGGCGTCGCCTTCACCATGTTGTTCGCCGGAGTGGGCACTTTCATCATCCTCAAGCTGGTCAATGCTCTCACCGGTTTAAGAGTCAACGAAGAGGACGAAACCATCGGCCTGGACCTTAGCCAGCACGGGGAAAGCGCGTACAACCATTAGGCATCACAACATGAAAAAAATCGGATCTGGCAAATGCGAGTTTCCACTCGCGGCTATTCGTTGACTCGGCGGAGTAGCGTTCTGATTTTGGGGTCCGTAGACAGGCGTGGATTGGCGGTCACAGCCGATTTCAAGGTCGCGGCCGCTTCGTTCGTCCGCCCGAGCACCAGTTGCGCTTTGGATAAAGTAACTCGCGATTCGGCGGAGAGATTCGTTCTCGCGCTCAACCGCGCTACGGCGTTGGCCAGCTCGGCCTTTGTTCCTGGCCCCAATTGAGTTGGTTTCGCCGCGTCCAGGTGCTTGTCCAGATCCTCTCCCAGCGCCGCGACGGTTTTCGCATCGCCCGGGTCTTTTCCGACCCCTTTCGCGTGCTTGTCGATGCCGCCGCCGCCGGGGAACGTGATGCTGGTGATGGCGGAGAAACCGACCATGATGACGGTGAAAGCAAACAAGCCGTAAGCCGGCGTGAGAGGTTTCTTCTGTTTAATCAGCACCTTGAGCACCCACAACGCGACAAAGAACAGCACCACGCCTAATACCATCAACACGATGGTAACCACGTTATCGAGTTTGACTTCCATAATAAGTCAGAGTGTCCGTGACCGCGCCGAAGCCACCGTTTGAAGGCGGGCCTGCCGCGCCATAGCCGCCAGGCGACGGCGGGTGGCTCAGAAAATCTGCTTCAATTCCCGCCCGAGCCGGATTCCCGCCGCTGCGATGCGCCGCTGCGCCAGCGTCCGGGCATTGTCCTCGTAGTTCGAATTCAGATCCGGCACTTCCGCCGCCGTAATGTGCTCGTGATATTTGGCGTGTTCGAGCTCGCCATCCAGATACGCGAACGCGCCGGCGTACGTAAAACTCTCCTCCGCCCACGATTGATACGTCTTGTTCTTCTTCAATTCCTTCAGCTTTGCCTTGGCGAGCAACGGGTTCGTCTCGATCGTGTCCGCCGTGTGATCAATGAATGTATAGCTCCCACCCGTCCCAAGCAGCTCATCCCAGAACGAATGCAGCTTCATCGGCGCAGAATGCGGCTTGATCGCCACCCCGTTCCCACCCGAATCGCCGTTATCCCCCGGGAATTCCGGCGAAAACCACGACGTGCAATGCAGCGGCTGGTGCACATCGCCCAGCAGATGCAGATACCAGCACAACGCAATCGCGCGATTCGTCACATCCGCTGTTGTCGACCTCAGCTCGGCCTCCATCGCCGTCAGTCGTTCCACCGCATTCGTAACCGGAGGTTGATGCGCCGCGGGGTCGATCGTGGCCCGGTCCGCCGGCAGGATGTAGGGCAGGTCAACATAATGCCAATCGGGCCTATGGTACCGGGTGATATATTCGGGCTTGGCCGGTTTGCCGGGCGCAGCCGGCCGCACCAAATCGGGCCACGTCGCGGCCCGCAGGAACACCCACTCATCATGATCCACACCCGCAACCAACTCCGCCTCCAGCAACTCCGTATAATGCGGGTGGTTCCTCAGAAGCTGCGAAACCGCCTTCCGCTCGCCCTTCGACATCGCGCGCCACGCCAGCTCGGCCACCGTCATGTGCCCCGTCCCATTCCATCCCCACGCGTTTCCTACGCACAAGCAGACCGCCACCGAAAGCGTACAACAAATGAATTTGAGTTTCTTCATCGCGCAATCCTTTCTTGGGCACAACCCCGCTGCCGGTAATACTGTCCGGGATTCGGACGCTATTTTGCACGCGCAACCGACCTTTGCAAGCCCGATTCCAAGCCGCGTGCGAAGGCGGAAGTAAGCGAGGCACGAGCGCCACCCTGGGTAAAGCCACCCCCAGATCTTCTCTCCCTCTCCCCGTCTGAAATCACGCCAGGGATGACCTAATAGTCGCCCAGGGCAAACGAGCCTGAGCTCGTCGCGCCGAAGCGAATCAGCCTGTTACTCGATCTGCAGCCGGAAAAACGCCTGGTTCGTGGAAGGCCAGAACCAGTACTCCGTGAATGAGGAATAAGCGTAGATATTAGTGGCGAAAGGAATGGAGAATCCGTCGTTCAGGTTAGTGCTGAACAGGAGTCGATAGCGCTGGCCGTACAAGCTCGGCCAGCCCAAAATCAACTGGTCGTACGAGCGCCTCATTGTGAGCCGCAGCGCTGACGCGGCATTGGTGGGATCTGTTCCGGCGCGATATTCCTTCCAGTTCGCGAAACCATCCCCGTCGTTGTCGGCCAGCGCACCGGCATCGGTGGTGGGAATCCCATAATACGCGAGCCACCATTGCGGTACGTTATTGGTGACCAGGTTAGCGTCGAAGGTTGCGGTCACCTGGCGCGGACCATTCATGACTAGCTGAGCCGTTTGACTCGTTCCGGAAAGGTCGTTGGACCAGCCAACGAAGTGATAGTAGTTGGATGGCGTGGCCGTGATGCTTAGAATAGTGCCCGCGTCAAACCAGTCGTTGGTGACATTGAGCCACCCGGAAGAGACCGTGGACGCATTGAGCCAGTATTGGGTTTGCCAATTCCACCGGAGGGATGAGTCATTGGTGGCGAGAAAGCGGACGGCGTTCCCGGTGCCGACGGGCGGGACGCTGCCGGTTCCGGTCCAGCCGGTGACAACGTAACGAATGCCGGTGAGACCCGCGAAAGGCGACGTCACTGTGTTGGTTACCGTCGAATTAGCCAGCACATAATTTGCTCCGTAGGGATCCGGTGAGGGGCTGCCGTAGGCGCCCCCGGTGCTGTCGATAGTGAACTTCAACAGGTTCTCGGCGGAGTGGGCATACAGGTTGCCGTCGCCGCTGGCGATATAGAGGGTGTTATTGGCCAGGCTGATCGTGGAACTGTAGTAGGCATAGGGTGGGTACGGCCTGGAGCTGCTAATATACTGTTGGACGCTGGCATCGGACAGTTTGAACACATAGACCCCATAGCTGCCGGCCACCATAAACGCATCATCCGTAACGATCAGTTCCCCGGAGAACGAGCTGCCGTTGGTGCCTCGAAACGTACTTAGGCTGGCGCCGTCGGTTGTGTAGGCGGCCACGACCCCGTTGGAGATGGCGTACACACGGCCGTTGGCCACGGCAGGCGTGCCGCTGAAGGGGCCGTCAATGGACCAGAGGTTCTGGCGGAGCGTCAAATCCACCGCCATCAGTTTGGACGTGCTGGTGAAGTACGCGCGGCCACCGGCGACGGCCAAGGTGCGGTCCATTGAATACAGGAACTCGTTTTGGGTCGCATTGGTCAGTGTCCAGTTCCGGCTGCCGGTAAACGGGTTATGCTCGGAAAAAAAACCGTTCACCCAGGTATAAACTTCGCCGCCATGATAAGCTGGGGTCCACTGGCTGCAGCCATTGCCGATCAATGGGACATCAAACTGTAAGGCGCCACTCGCTTGGTTGTATCCCGCCAAATCCACGTACAGCCCAGTCCCGGTAAAAAGCGTCCCGCCGGCAACGATCGGGGCCATGTAAGCGTGGGCTTGCGCCCTGTAAGACGTTGACCAATTGGTGGCACCGGTGGCGGCGTCGAAACTAAAGACCCTCGGACTAAAGTCATCCGATTGCTGAACGTAAACCGAGCCCTGATCATAGGTCGGCGGGTTGATGGCGTAAGGGTTTCCAAGATAGTTGGTCCATAATGGCTGCCCTGTGCCGGCATCGAGAGCTATCAGGGACATCGCGCCATAATACCAACCGGTGGTGACAAACACCCTCCCGCCGCCGATGGCAGCCTGGTTGATGTGCGAGTTCGGCATAGGCGCCTTCCACTTATAAACAAAGGGAAGACCGTTAACGGTTCCAGGGAAATAGCCCGAGTGCGCCTGTCCATTGCCGTAGGTCGGCCAATCTCCCGACAACGAGGCTGAGTCGGCGCAACAGCTAAGCGGTTTGAGAAAGCCAGCCAGAATCAGTGAAATGCTACACAGGGCAGTGTGTGAGGTGGCGGCGGAAAAGCGCAGTCGCTTCATACGTTTCCATCTTAGGCTGCCGCTGCGAACGCTAGCAGCAAGCTCAGCGCAGCGTATCAGGAATCAGGGCCGCGTAAAAACAAAATCACCCAATCAGGGGAATGGCGTTCCGCGGCTGGGTTTTCCCGCGTCCGTGGCAACGGTCCGAACACTATCTCACCTCTCGGCACGCCGCTTGCCAAACTAGTTCGGACGGGATGCAGCGGGTCCGTCGCGACAAACGTGGCATTCCCTTGACACCTTCGTGGTGCTGGCCAATATCCGGCCAGGATGTGCGGAACCGGATACCGGGTCCCTGAGAATCGTTCGGTTGGGCGTCAGCGGCTCAAAATACCCGGCCCGGAGCCGGCAGCGAGGCGATGACCTTTCTGCCTATTCTCGAGCGGGAATTGCGCGGCCGGGCGCGGGGCCGGGCCACGTACTGGAGCCGGTCCGTGCTGGCTTTGGTGGGAGTGCTCATCTGTTTGCCGCAGTTGGTGGGCTCCGGAGCCTGGGGGGGAGTGACCGGGCCCGACACCTTTATCGCGATCGGAGTGGCGGCATTTTTGCTCTGCTGCTGCGGCTGCCTGCCACGATCGGACCCGAAGCGCTGCCCAAACTGAAGATCGCCAGTCCGCTGGCGGCGCTGCTTGGAGGCCGGGACTACCCGTGCCACACCCACCCCGGTGAGTTTTGGTTCGCGCTGCTCGCAGGTCAGTTAATGGCCTGGCTGTTCCTAGCCGCCGCCAGCTACGGCCTGCGGCGCTCGCTGCGGCGCGAGTCCACAACTGCCGACCGCGTCGAAGCGGCGCGGTCGGTGCTCGCTCACCGGCTCCGGGTGGGTGACAGTGCGCCAATCGCCTGGCTGGTGCAACGCCAGCCGGGGCTGAAGCGGGCGCTTTGGATCGCGGCCACCGCCATGGTGCTTTGTCCGTGGACGCAATTCTTCTTGTACAGACTGGGAAACTGGCGACTCATGGCCTATTACTCGGCGTTCAACCTGATCTGCACCCTGATCACGAGCTGCCTCCTGGCCTGGGTGGCCAGCCGGTTTTTCATCCAAGCCCGTCGCGGCGGCGTTCTCGAGGCGCTTCTGGCCACCCCTGTCGGTGCCCAGACGGTCCTCTCGGCCCAGTTTGCCGGCCTGAGGCATTTGATCCGTCGACCGTTCCTTCTGATGCTGGCCAGCGCGGTTGGCCTTCACTTTGCCTATTGGGTACTGGATAAAAGCCCTCCGCTCCTCCCACCCTGGTCACTCCAGGCGCTCGTCTTGCTCAGCTTGAATCTCGCCAGTTTGCTGCTCGGGCTGCTGACCATGGCCTGGGTGGGCCTCTGGTTTGGCCTGACCGCACGCAATCAAACCAGCGCCATCCTCTGGACGGTTGGCCTGGCCGACGGCGCGATGGGCCTGGTTCGTTTCTTAGCGACCGTGGTCCTCCATGCCTACCTCAAGCCATCGCCGCCGACGCAGTTCTCACCGTTGGATTGGCTTGCCTCCTACGGGCTCACAGGAGTGATCTTGCTGCTGCGTTTGGGCCTGATGCTGTACGCGCGGCGCCGCGTCTTCCAACGGATCAACGGGCAGGAACCGTTGCGGTAGACCCGGTTCTGCCCGCGGCGTGCTCGAAGCACGCGCAGGGTCCACCGTTGACACCTGCTCTGCTCGGGAAATCCCGTTAGGGATGACCTGACACTAGCCCAGTTTATGGCACGCGATGAATTGTGTTGGCGAGAGTGTCTCGATGCGAAGGGTTGGGACCGCTAATCTTCCCTAATCTGCGCTAATGGCATGGGTGGTACCGAGGGGCTCGCTGCTGCTGCCGGATGGCTGAAGCACAGGAGTTGCGCGACTGCAAAGAGGGGCCTGTGCTAGCCGCGGCGCGAGATGTGCACGTACTTTGTCCCGAGCCCGATCTTGTCGAAAGAAACGGAGTTAGCGGCGGAGGTATAAATAGTGAGCACACTTGCTCTTTGATCACAAAGAGGCTGGTGCTTTGTTTTCGAACCAGGGATAGAGGTTCTTCTCTGGAGCTGCGCCCGTAATCGTGTTGGCTGGGCCGTTGGTTGGGGAGGAGTTGGGATTGAAGGTGCCGGTGATGGAAATACTCTGGCTGCAATTCGGACACGCGATCGGGGTTTCGCTCATTCGGGTGCCCCAGATTAGCTGGGAACGGCGTCTGCACGAGACCTCGCAAGAATGCAAAATGCCCGACGGAATGTCAGACTTAAACCGGAGGGAGCAAGAAAAGGTTCAGACCTGTGTCAGGACCGAGACCGACATGGCAAAAGAGGTTGTGCTAGGGCGAGCAGAGCCGATAAAAGCGGAAAGGGAAGGCGGCAGGATCAACAAATTCAAATTGGCCTGGAGCGACTTCGGGCATTGCACCGACAATGGTCCAGCTCGAGACAGGCAGAGAAGCGTTCGTTGTAGCCAGGACTGTCAGACTGGCGCCCGGCAGGTTTGTGAGACTCAGTTTGGGAGCGCCTGTCATTTCGTCGGCTCCAGCCGCGACGAGGAAAGGCGTTGAAGCCTGGCCCAGCTCAAAGGCTCCTATATCGACATGAGCGAGGCAGAGTCGAGGGACGCCGCGCTGGTCGGTGAGGAGATTCCAAGGCGCGGCCAGCAAGGAATCGTCGCCCGCGTCGAGCGCCGGGCTTCCCGGCAGCAGCGCACAGGTAAGGGTGAGGCCTCCCCTGTTGGCCAGGGGCGCAAGCAACGGGTCGAGCGGTGCAGAGGACCCGACGAGGTCGCCTGAGACGCCATGGATGAAACCGGAATTGCCTGCGTCCAGACCGACGAGGTTGTGCCCGTTGGAGGTGAAACCGCCGAGGAGGTCGGGGCCAGAGCCAGCCGAGCCGCCGGAGCCGGTAAGCCCAGTGGCACCGCGGGGACTGCCACTTCCCGCGGCTCCGCCCGCGCCGGGGCTTCCGCTTGGGCCGGCAGTATTGGCAGCGGCGAGAACATTCTGCATTGATGAGCCGCTCCAACTGCCAACTCCACCGCCACTCCCGCCGTTGCCGCCGTTGCCGCCATTGCCACCGTCTCCGCCCCCGGTACGGCTACTGAACCCACCAGCGCCTCCTGGTCCTCCATTCCCGCCGGGCCCGGCTGAGTTACCAGCGATGGTACAGGCTGTCGACTGGATCCCGCCGGAAGAGTACACCCCGCCGCCGTCGCCCCCAGAACCTGCGTCTCCGCCAAAGCCGCCATTCCCGCCAGGGCCTGTGCCAACCGGAAATGATCCGTCTGCGCCAGTGCCGCCTGCACCACCTGAGCCACCTGCCCCGGCGGTGTTCCCGAACACGGTGCAAGATACTAGTGACGGAGTCGTCTGAGCATACAGAGCACCACCAAACCCGCCGTTGCCTCCAGGACCGCCCGACCCTCCATCGGCGGGGCTGTCGCTGCCAACGCCACCGCGCCCGCCCGCGCCTCCGGCCCCAGCATGGTTATAGCCCAGGGTGCAACCGATCAGGCTTAGCACGCCAACGTCATAGATTCCACCAGCGGTGCCGCCGCTCCCGCCGCGAGAGCCGGGCAAACCACCGCTCAGAGGCGATCCTCCGCTTCCACCCCGTCCACTCGAATTCGTCAGAACATTGCAATTGACGAGCACCAACATTCCGGCGTTATAGATGCCGCCCCCATTTCCGCCCGGTCCTCCTTCACTGCTGCCTGCGGTACCAGGGAACGAGCCGCCAAAGCCTGCACCGCCATTACCGCTGCGGCACCGGACGATAGTACAGTTCGTGACCGTGAGTGTGCCCGAATTGTAGATGCCGCCGCCATCCTCACCGGGCGAGCCCGGAGCCGCTGAATCTGTCCCTTTCGCGCCGTCCCTGGCGTGCCCGTCACAAATCGTCAGGCCCGAAAGCTTGACCGTAGCACCGCTGGCAATATTGAGCACACGCACTGAGTCATTGCCGCTAAGCGCCAGAGTTTTCGCACCAGGTCCGAGGAGTTCCAGGTCTTTGGGGATGAGCAATTCTCCGGTCAGGTTCGTAATAGTGCCGGCGACGGCAAAACAAATTGTGTCGCCGGGGCTGGCGTCGGAAATTGCAGCCCGCAATGAACCGGAACCACTATCGGCCAGGGTGGTCACAGTAACCAGACCGGCGTGACCTGGCTTGGTGGAGAGCAAAAGGCTGCACCAAGTGCCCAGGACACAGGCTCGCTGAATGAAGCGCAAAAATGTTCTCACAAATAGCCTCTGCTTCTGGAAGGTCAGGTTAGGAACTGCTCATCTAATGTCAAGCAAGTCGGCTGCCTTGTCCGTTCGTATAAGGCCGGCACGAGTGTTTCTTCCCGGGTATGTGGTGTCCCAAAGTGCGGCCGTGAAAATTCGTGGAGCCGGTGGCTTCACCGGGAGGTGGTTGAGATTGCCTCCGGACGTCTGAAGATCGTCTTCACCCGAGGCAATCACCTGCTATCGGTTTGGGGGAGCCAGCCCGGAAACAGAAGGAAACGGACGAGGGGGCTGGGACCGCTAATCTCCGCTAATCTGCGCTAATGATTTGGGCGGTGCCGAGGGGCTCGCTGCTGCTGGATCGTTGAAGCGCTGGAGATTGGCCGCAAGCTGGATGGTTCCGATGCGGGCCAGGCTTTTTGGGCGCACGTGATCTGCAGCGGTTGTGCCGGCCACACCTATGGCGCCAACGGCATCTGGCAGGTCAATCGGCGGGATCGGCCCTATGAAGCTTCTCCCGGGGGCAATAACTAGGGCACCACTCCCTGGGACGACGCGATGCGGC
>DATDCV010000416.1:0-1809 GCA_036524155.1 Verrucomicrobiia bacterium | reverse complement strand
TTGTGGACGCCATGGATCAAGCTGAAGACTTACTCGAGCACCAATCCCGACACCGGCATCACCACCCATGAGACCCACGCGCCGAACGGCAGCGGGGAGATCACAGCCAAGCGCCGCTCGGAACTGTTGGTTAACCAGGTCGTCCAGATCAAGGGCGCAAACAAACCCAACGGTGAGAAAAAGAAGCTCAATGGCAAGGTCGATGAAACGACGCAAGGCTATGCCGCGGTGCAGGTGATGCACGTGACGGCCGGCGACGAGATCTTCTTCGATGCCAGCACGCGCGATCCCGATATCGAGCGCGAGCTAGCATCGGCCGGGGGCTACATCCATTATGCCAGCGACACTCCGTGGCAGGTGCCGCTCAGCGACAAGGTCTCCCTCTATTCGCGCATCCAGGGCAGCGTTCCGCTTCCGAACGACAACTCGGGTGATGGCACACCACTGGTCAACACCCCGCCGCTCGACGGGCGCGGCATGCTTGTCGTCCGGAACGGCTCGAATGTGGTCGTCTACAAGCAGATCATCGACTTCGAAAAAACGCCGCTTGCGGATATCGCCTACGACCTGAAATTGAATGCCGGGGAAAAACTGTATTTCGACGTCTTCACCAAGGAGTCCCAGGTCAACATCTTCCAGAACCAGAGCTGGGCCAACTACACCGCAGTGAGCAGTTGGGTGGCCCCGTTCGCGGGCGACATCGGCATCACGCCGGTATTGAACTTCGGCAAAGGCGCGCCGGACGGCAGCGTCATCCTGAATGTCATCCGGAACGGTGTCGTCATTGGCCAGCAGTCCTACAATGTCAGCGGCGGCAAGGTGGCAGGCAGTGCCATCACCATGACGGTGGCGGCCGACCAGCCCCTCGAATTTGCCTACAGCACCACGAACTATCCGCTTTCCAGCTACCTGAAGGACAAAGGCTCAGTCGAGATCGACTACCAGAAGGCCGTGGTGCCGGCCAACCTTGACAACTGGACGCCGCAGATCGTGGGCAGCCGCCGCTTCACCATTGACATGCCCGGGTTTACCGCCCTGCAACAGGAAAGCGTGACGGTGAGCCACTATGCCGACATCGACTCGCTGTTCGGCAACCCGTTCCGCGGCTGGAGCACGGCGGCGTATAACGGCAGTGGCGACCGGGCTACTGCACCCATCACCGAAACCTTGCTGGTGATGAGCCAGAACGAGGCGACTTACAAGGATCCCAATGCACAATGGGATGCATGGCCGGCCTTCCCTGTCGTCGAGGAGAATCGCTGGGGCAGCCAGGACAATCTCTGGTGGACATCGCCCACCCAGATGAGCGCATCGCGCAAGGGGCTGGATAACCTTTACGACCCCAAACTGGAAAACTATAGCCAGGACCGGGCGAATGGCGAAAGTCTGTTGAGCGGCGTTGCCACCGCGGCCCGTCCACCCCGGATGAGCCACTCCATCATCAACTCGGTGGGGGTCGGGTTTGGCCTCTCGATGACCAAATCGATGATAGACGTGACGAGCGATCTCGACCTGATGGACATGAACGGCGACCGCTTCCCTGATGTCGTCAGCCAGGGCGGCATCCAGTACACTTGGGCGGACGGCAACTTCTTCGAGACCGGCGCGGGCGCCGGGGCTGCCCGCACCAGCAAGGAGAATTCGACCACCTTTGGTTTCGGCGCGGCTGCCCCCGTGGGCACGGCCAACTCCAAAGGCGAAAAAGCGAACACCGGCGGCGACAAAGCGCCGGGAGAATCATCGTCCATTCCCATCTCCATGAGCGGCACCGAAGGCTCCAACCAAGTCGAAAAAGACCTGATCGACGTC
>DATDCV010000415.1:0-11756 GCA_036524155.1 Verrucomicrobiia bacterium | reverse complement strand
CAGAAACGCCTGCCCAAGTGTGATCCCGCAGTCTTCCACCGTGTGGTGCGCGTCAACCTCCAAATCACCCTTGCACCGAAGGTCCAGGTTCAGGATCGCATGCCGGGCAAACAGCGTCAGCATGTGGTCGAAGAAACCAATCCCCGTCCGCACTCTCGCCCGGCCCACCCCGTCAAGGTTCAGGCTCACGCTGACCGCCGTTTCGTTGGTGACCCGCTTGATTTGCGCCTGCCGGTTGTTCATCCGCGCGGAATATAACCAGAGGCCCGGAAAAGGCTAAAGGCTAATTTCTTGTATCGCCTCAGTCCTGGGTCGGAGCGCCGATTTCTAATCGGCTAAAACGAGCCGACGGCCGATGGTAAGCCGAGTGCAACTCGGCGCTCCGACCCAAGACTGAGGGGTACAGTTTCTTAGGACCGCGGCAGGCTGCGTGCGGACCCCGCTAGCCTTCCCGGCGCTTTGTGATCTTCAGGGTCTTCTCAACCAGATGTTCCGGAATCGAACCGGGCAGCCGTGGCCTCCGAACCCCAGCGGACCTTTGCTGGCCTTTTGTTTATACTCCGGCACGATTTGATGGCCCGTTTCTCCGTGAATCTCCTCGTTCAGCAGCACCAGCACGCCGTTGTGAAACACCGTCACCCGGGCGGGGCTGACGAGTTTATCCCCGTCGAACCTGGGCGCAATGAATGCAATGTCAAAGGACTGCCACTCTCCGGGAGGCCGGGTGACATTAACATAAGGCGGGGTCTGCCCGTAGATCGCAGCGCATTGGCCGTCCGGGTATATCTTCTCGTTGTACGAATCGAAGATTTGGATTTCGAACAACCCCATCAGCATGACACCGTTGTTCCCCCGGTTATACCAGGGAGATTCAAAGTTCGCCGGCCCCATCCACTCGACGTGCAACTGCATGTCACCAAAGCCTTCCTTCGTCGCAAAATGGCCATTCCCGGACACCAGGCATCCGTCCTCGACTTTCCAGTCCCCCAGCGGTTCCCATCGGGAGACATCCTTGCCGTCAAAAAGCATGACCGCGTCGGATGGAACTGCCGCCGGCGGCGCCGCCTTGCCTGGCTCGACCCGTTTTGGCGCCGGCCGATCCGGGTCGTGGACGAGCCACTGGCACCAGGGCAGTTTTGGCGTGTCTTTGTAACCGTAAACGCCCGAGCCGTCTTTCGCCTTCTCCAACTCTGCGGCAGACAAGGCGAGGGTTAAAACGCACTGCGACGCGAAGACTGACGCCAGGAGATGCAGGGACTTATTGGTTTTCATGTCTGGTGATCGATTGCGGCCAATTGCGCCCCAAGACTGTCGTTGATGACCAGCCAGTCAAGCCCCAAATGAATTCACTTTCGCTCCCGGGCGATATGCATAGATTGCAGGCTGAACATGAAGCAGAAAATCTTCCTTCCTTCGCCCCTGGCCGGGCTTATCGTTTGCCTGGCCATCGCTCCTGGCGGCCGTGCCCAGACGAACACATCGTCCCCCGACAAAGATGCCGGCGCTTCCGGCGTCGCCTGCGGCGTGGATGCCCGAATGCTCCGCTACCCGGATGTCTCGGCAACGCAAATCGCCTTTGTCTATGCCGGCGATATCTGGGTCGCGCCCAGGACCGGCGGCGCGGCGATGCGGCTGAGTTCCCCGAAGGGTGAGGAAAGTTTTCCCAGATTTTCGCCCGATGGCGCCCAGATTGCCTTCAGCGGCAACTACGACGGGAACCTGGACATTTATGTCGTGCCCTCGGCCGGGGGCTTGCCCAGGCGTCTGACGTATCACGGCGACCCCGACCGCATGCTCGAGTGGTATCCGGACGGCAAATCAATCCTCTTTGCCACCTCGCGCACGAGTGAAAAAGACCGCTTCAACAAGCTTTACAGAATCTCTGCCCAGGGCGGTTTGCCAGAGCAGTTACCGGTGCCCTATGGCGAGTTCGGGTCGATCTCGCCGGACGGCAAAACGCTCGCTTACGTGCCAATCTCGGTCGATTTCCGCACCTGGAAACGTTACCGGGGCGGGATGAACCCGGCGATCTGGCTGTTCAACCTGGAGACTTTCGACTCCAAAAACATCACCGGCAACGAGGCCGCCAATTCGCTGCCGATGTGGCATGGCACGACCCTTTACTTCCTGTCCGACCGCGACAAAAACAAGCGGGCAAACATCTGGGCTTACGACACCCAAAAGAACAAATTCCGCCAGGTGACCACCTTCGAGGAGTTCGACATCCATTTCCCCAACATCGGCCCCGAGGACATCGTCTTCGAAAACGGCGGTCGCCTCTACCTCCTGCGCCTCGCGACGGAGAAATATGCCGAGGTCCAAATTCAAGTGCTGACCGACCGGGCGACGCTGAAGCCGCGATTGGAGGACGTGTCGAAGGCTGTCCATGAGCCGGACATTTCGCCGTCCGCGAAGCGTGCGGCCTTTGAAGCGCGTGGGGACATCTTCACTGTGCCGGCGGAGCATGGGGTCGTCCGCAACCTGACCCGGAGTTCGGGCGTCGCCGAGCGCCACCCTGCCTGGTCCCCCGATGGCAAGTACATCGCCTATTTTAGCGATCGCTCCGGCGAATATGATCTCACCATCCGCCCCGCCGATGGGACCGGCGAGGAGCAAGTCCTTGCCAGGCTGGGCCCAGGATACCGGTACAAGCCTTTCTGGTCGCCTGACAGCAAGAAACTCGTCTTCATCGATCAGGCGATGCGCATCCATCTCCATGATATCGACAAGAAACAGACGCAGCAGATTGGGAAACAGTTGTGGATGTACCACGATAGCCTCAGCGGGCTGAAGTTTAGCTGGTCCAAAGACAGCCGCTGGATCGCTTACGCGCAGGACCTTGAGAATCGCCACGGCGCCATCGCGTTGTACGACACGAAGGTTGGCGAAAAGCACGTAGTGACCAGCGGCTATTACGATGATGACAGCCCGATATTCGACCCGGATGGCAAATACCTGTTCTATCGCTCGGGCCGCGAGTTTAGCCCCGTTTATAGCGACCTGGACAGCACCTGGATCTACCCGAACACTCTGGAACTGGTGGCCGTGCCGCTGCGCAAAGACGTCGCTTCCCCGCTTGCCCCGCGCAACGACGACGAAGGCGACAAGGACAAGAAGGACAAGGAAACGAGGAAGCCCGACGACCAGGATCGAAAGAAAGACGAGCCGCAAGTCGGCGCAAAGAAAGACGACGCCGCTCAGGCCAAGGCAGATGAGAAAGGAGATGAAAAGGAGAAGAATGCTGGCGACAAGGGCTCCGGGAAGGAGGAAAAGCCGCCCAAACCGGTCGAAATTGATCTCGCGGGCTTTGAGTCCCGGGCCGTGGTGCTCCCTCCTAAAGCCGGCCGCTTCGATGACCTCGCGGCGGCGAGCGGCAAACTGTTATACCGCCGCCTGCCGCGCACCGGTTCCGGCGAGGAGAAGAGCACGCTGATTTATTTTGACCTGGAAAAACGCGAAGAGAAAACGGTTCTTGAGGATGTCGATGAGGCGATCCTTGCCGCCAAGGGCGAGAAGCTCCTTGTCCGGCGCAAAAACGAGTATGCGATCATCGAGCCCAAGGACGGCCAGAAGTTCGAGAAGAAACTCCCGATTTCCTCACTCGAAACTGTAGTGGACCCGGTGGCGGAATGGCAGCAGTTGTTCACGGATGCGTGGCGCCTGGAACGGGATTACTTCTACGACCCGCATATGCACGGCGTGGATTGGGAGGCGATGCGCGTGCGTTACGCCGGCCTGCTTAAGGACGCCGTCACGCGCTGGGACGTTAATTATGTCCTGGGTGAGTTAATCGCGGAATTGAATGCGTCTCACACCTATCGGAGCGGCGGCGATACCGAGAGTTCCCCTCAGCGCGGTGTCGGTTACCTCGGAGTCGATTTCGCGCTCGAGAACGGGGCCTATCGAATCAAGAAAATCATCGAGGCGGCACCTTGGGATGCGGAGGTCCGCTCACCGCTCAGGCAACCGGCAGTTGACGTTAAGGAAGGCGATTACCTGCTGGCTGTGAACGGCCTGCCCATCGACACCGAACTGGAGCCCTATGCCGCCTTCCAGGGCCTGGCGGACAAACCCGTGTTCCTGACTGTGAACGGCGAGCCTAAGAAGCAAGGCGCGCGCGAAGTGCTGGTCCAGACTCTGTCCAGCGAAGCGCGCCTGAGACACCTGGCCTGGATCGAAAGAAACCGCAAGAAAGTCGACGAGGCCACGGGCGGAAAAGTAGGCTACATTTACGTGCCCGACACGGGCCGCCAGGGCCAAACGGAGCTGGTGCGCCAGTTCCGCGCGCAGTTCAACAAGGAGGGGCTCATCGTGGACGAACGGTTCAACAGCGGCGGGCAGATCCCCGACCGCTTTGTCGAGTTGCTCAGCCGCAAGACCCTCAATTACTGGGGCGTGCGGGATGGCGAGGATTGGTCATGGCCCGAGGTTGCCAATTCCGGCCCCAAAGCGATGCTCATCAACGGCTGGAGCGGCTCGGGCGGCGATTGTTTTCCGTTCTATTTCAAGAAAGCGGCGCTCGGCCCTTTGATTGGCACACGGACCTGGGGCGGGCTCATCGGCATTACCGGCGGCCCCACTCTGGTCGACGGCGGCGGTGTCACCGTCCCCACGTTCGGAATTTACAGCACGAAGGGTGAATGGATCATCGAAGGTCACGGAGTCGACCCGGACATCACCGTCGTCGATGACCCGTCGCTCATGGCCAAAGGCGGTGACCCGCAGCTCGAGCGCGCCATCGACGAGGTGCTCCAGGCGCTCAAGAAGAACCCGCCACCCGAAGTGAAGAAGCCCAAATACCCGCTCCGCGCGGGACGCTGAGAACGGGGATGCTGACTCTTTCGGGCATTCGGAAAACCTACGGCGACCGCGTCCTGTTTGCCGATGCGACCTTGCAGGTCAACCGCGAGGACCGTATCGGATTGGTTGGCCCCAATGGCGCGGGCAAGACTACGCTTTTCTCGATCATTCTGGGTCAGGATGTCGCCGAGGACGGCGAGGTCACCTTCGAGCGGGGTGTTTCAGTAGGGTACTTGCCCCAGGAAAATGCGCCGGTTGGTGACGAAACGGTGATTGAACTGGCCGCGGGAATCAGTCCGGAGTATGTGAGGTTGCGCCGCATCATCAAAGCCTGGGAGGCGGATCATCCCGTCGAGGCGATCCACGCCGAAGAAATCCACGATGATGTGCACGACCGGTTCAACCAACTGGGCGGGTACCGCCTCGAGTCAACAGCCAAACAGATTCTGGCCGGGCTGAGCTTCCGCGAAAAAGACTTTGATCGACCCGCCCGTGAGATGAGCGGCGGTTGGGTCATGCGCGCCCACCTGGCCCGCCTGCTGACGCAACAGCCCGACCTACTATTGCTGGATGAGCCGACCAACCACCTCGATCTGGAGGCGTTGCTTTGGTTCCAGGATTATCTCATGAACTACCCGGGCGCGATCCTCGTCATCTCCCACGACCGCGAGTTCCTCAACCAGCTCGTCGGCAGCATCGTCGAGATCCGCCAGAGCCGGCTCATCCGGTATCGCGGCAATTACGACGACTATCTCGACCAGCGGGAGGCCCATGAACAACAACTGCTCGCGGCCTACAAACACCAGGAGCGCGAGATTGCCCGCCTGATGGTCTTCGTCAACCGGTTCCGCGCCAAAAATACCAAGGCTACCCAGGCGCAGTCCAAGTTGAAACAGATCGAACGGATGGACAAGGTCGAGGCACCGGTGAACGACGACCCCGAGATCAATTTCCGGTTTCCCCAGCCTCGGCGCAGCGGACAGCGCGTGATCAAGCTTGCGGGCATCCACCACGCCTACGACCAAACGGTCGTCTATCAGGGCATTGATTTCCAGGCGGAGCGGGGCCAGCGGATTGTGCTGGTAGGGCCCAACGGCGCCGGCAAATCGACCCTGCTCAAGATCCTTGCGGGCGTCGTTACTCCGCAACGCGGTGAACGTATTCTCGGTCACAACGTCAAATCGGGCTACTACTCCCAATATCGCATCGAGATGCTGCATCCCGAGCGCACCGTGCTCGAAGAAGCGCTCGATAATCCGCAGCGGGTCGGCGAGCAGTTTGTCCGCACTCTGCTTGGCTGTTTTCTGTTTCGCGGCGACGATGTGTTCAAGCGGGTCAGCGTGCTCAGCGGCGGCGAAAAAAGCCGGCTGGCGTTGGTAAAATTGCTCCTCGATCCCCCCAATCTGCTGCTGATGGACGAGCCAACCACTCATCTCGACTTGTCGAGTATCGACGCGCTGGCCTACGCCCTGGACCAGTTCGAGGGGACACTCGTGCTCATTAGCCACGACGTTTATTTCATTCGCGCGCTGGCAAACCACGTGGTCCATATCAACGCGGGGCGCCTGACTCATTATCCGGGGGGCTATCAATACTACCTCGACAAAACCAAGGCACTTTCCGAACGGGCGGCCCTGACCGCCACCGGCAGGGAGGATAGCCGTGTGCTTCCCGGCCGGACAGACAAGCCGGCGGTCGCGGCAAGCGATTCGCTGAGGAGAAAGGAGCAGAAACGCGCTGAAGCCGAACAGCGTCAAGCCCGCTACAGGATGCGAAAGACCCAGCAGGATATTGTCGATCACCTCGAAAACGAAATTCACCAACTCGAGGCGCGCCATGCTGAGCTGGTCGCTGAACTGGAACGGCCGGAGACCTACGAAAAAGCGGGTCACGCGGTCGACGTGAACCGCGAGATCCTGGGAATCCAGGAGCGTCTCGCGACAATCACTCCCGAGTGGGAACAAGCGGCAACGCGACTCGCGGAGATCGAATCAACTCCGATGTAGTGTCACGTGTTGTCCGTTCTTTCTATATGCACCGACATAAGTCGCGCCGCGTGAGGGCACGCAGCCTACAAAGACGCCCTGAATTTCATCGACCTGTAGGCCGCGTGCCCTCACGCGGCGCAAGCACTTATGACGTCCAGTTTATTTCAGTCTGGCCGATGTTTTCGGCTATAACTGGAATTTGCGCGACGGGTGCCGGAGACATTTCAAATGCGGCGGCCAGACGCTGCATTGCTGACTCGGCTTGCCCGCCGTTTTGCGCGTGGATGCGGGCCAGCACCGCGCCGGCTTCCAGGAAGTCACCGGTTTTGGCGATTTCATCAATCCCGGTATAAGGATCGATCTGTGAATCCTTGGTGAGCCTGCCCGCACCGAGGTCTCGGATGACCTCGCCAATCAATCGGGCATCACAACGGCTGACAAAACCCGTTCGTTCAGCGCGCAACCTTATCATCACCGGCGCGCGGCCCTCTTTCTCAAGCTCCCGAGCGACAGACTCGGGGTTGGCTCCTTGAGCCCGCAGCATCTCGTCCCACTTTTCACGAGGTTGCCCTGAGGCAAGACATTGCTCCGCCTGCTGTTGGGCCGCCTCGAAACCCGTCGACTTGCCAGTCTGGACGAGCAAATGCGCGGCACAGGCGATCACCAACTCCCCGAGCTCGTCCCTCGCGTCACCCGCCAAACGTGGCCCGCCCGTCTGGCAGTCGAGCAACGCCACGGCTTCTTTGACTTCCAGCCAATTGCCGGCGGCCCGGCCCAGCGGCGCATCCATCCGGGTGAGCATTGCGCGCGTGTTCACTCCGCACCGGCTCCCCAGGGCAACCATCTCCCGGGCGAGCCGGCCCGCGTCGTCGCAGGTGGGCATGAACGCGGCTGCGCCGAACTTCACATCGAGAATCAGCGCGTCGAGCCCTTCGGCGAGCTTCTTCGATAGAATGGATGCTACGATCAGCGGTATGCTCGGGACTGTGCCGGTGACGTCTCTCAGGGCGTATAGGCGCTTGTCGGCGGGCACCATGGTGTCGGTCTGGCCGCAGATCACGCAGCCCACACTCTGCACAATCTGGGTGATCCGCTCGCGCGTCAGGGCGGTCTGGAAGCCGGGGATGGATTCGAGCTTGTCGAGCGTGCCTCCCGTAATCCCAAGTCCGCGGCCGGAAATCATCGGCACGCGGAACCCGAGACACGCCAGCAGGGGCGTGAGCGCCAGGGAGACCTTGTCGCCAACGCCTCCCGTCGAATGTTTATCCACCAGTGGCCGCGGGTCTGCCGGAAACGCGAGCCTGTCCCCCGAGTCCCGCATCGCCAGAGTCAATGCCCGCGTTTCGGCCTCATCCAGGCCGCGGAAATACACCGCCATGAGAAACGCCGCCATCTGGTAATCGGGTATCCGCCCCGCCACATAGGCCTTGATGAGCTCCTCAACCTGGCCGGAGGTCAGCGTCCGGCCATCACGTTTGGCCTCGATAAGCGAAAGAAAATTCACGAACTGACCCGCGGCGGCTGTTTCCGTCGCCCCCGGCGGCGCCTCAGCCCACAAACTTCTTGCCCAGCAGCGTGGCGTTGTGCCCGCCAAAACCGAACGAGTTGTTCACCACCGCATTAACTTTCATCTGCCGGGCCGTGTTCGGCACATAATCCAGGTCGCACTCGGGGTCGGGAACCTCGTAGTTGATGGTGGGGGGCAAGGTGTCGGTTTGGATCGCCTTGGCGCAAACGATCATTTCCACCGCTCCGGCCGCGCCCAGCATATGGCCGGTCGCGCCTTTGGTCGAGCTCACCGCAAGCCTGCGCGCGTGGTCGCCGAACACGGTTTTGATCGCTTGCGTTTCGGCGATATCCCCTTGCGGAGTCGAAGTGCCGTGCGCGTTGATATAGGAAACCTCCTCCGGGTTGACGCCCGCGTTGCGCAACGCCATCGACATGCAGCGCGCGGCGCCCTCACCGCCGGGAGACGGCGCTGTCAGATGGTGGGCATCCGCGCTGTTGCCATAGCCTGCCAACTCGCAATAAATCCGGGCGCCCCGCGCCTTGGCATGCTCGAGATCTTCCAGCACCAGCACGCCCGACCCTTCACCCATCACAAAACCGTCGCGCTCCTTGTCAAAAGGTCGTGAGGCGCGGGCCGGCTCCTGGTTGCGAGTGCTCATCGCCCTCATCGCGCAAAAACCTCCGATTCCGATCGGAACGATGGTGGCCTCCGCGCCCCCCGCCAGCATGACCTGCGCGTCTCCCATCTTCAGCGTTCGCCAGGCTTCCCCCAGCGCATGGTTCGCGGTCGCGCAGGCCGAACAAGTGGCGAAATTGGGGCCCCGCAGATTATGGTACATCGAAACCAGCCCCGAGGCCATGTTCGAGATCAGCATCGGAATCATAAACGGCGAAAGCCGGCCCGGACCGCGTTCGAGCAGGATCTTGTGCTGCTCGGTCACCGTTTGCAGACCGCCGATCCCGGAACCGATGAACACGCCTATCTCGTCCCGGTTGACCTTGTTTAGGTCAAGCCCCGAATCGCGCAGGGCCTGCCACGCCGCATACACCCCGAATTGCGAATACCGGTCGGTGCGGCGCACTTCCTTCGGCGAGGGGAACGCCGCAACCGGGTTGAAATCCTTCACTTCGCCCGCTATTTGGGTATCAAACGCTGAAGCGTCAAAGGAGGAAATCCTGCTGATGCCGCACTCGCCGGCGAGCAACCGGGTCCAAAAAGTATCCACCTCCGTTCCCAAGGCGGAAACCACCCCCATCCCGGTGATCACAACCCGGCGTTCAGTCCAGTTGCTGGCCATATAAAATCAAACGGGGCAGCCGAGCTGAACCCAGTCCAAGCTGCCCCGAGAGTGTTCAACCACAAATTACTTCTGCTGCAGGTCCTCGATGTACTTGATGACGTCCCCTACGCTCTGGAGTTTTTCCGCCTGCTCGTCGGGAATCTCGTTCCCAAATTCTTCCTCCAGCGCCATGACCAATTCGACGGTATCGAGCGAATCAGCGCCCAGATCCTCGATGAACTTGGCTTCGGGCGTGACTTGATCCGCATTCACGCCCAATTGCTCGACAATGATGTCTTTGACTCGTTGCTCTATCGATTTCTCACCCATGGTTAACTCCGGTTCTCTTAGGTTTGCGATTTGTCTATGCTACCTTCGGGAGAGCGTCAAGCCCTGAAATGCGATTTTTCCTCCGCATACGCTTGCTCTTTTTGCGCCTCTCCGGCCGATCACCAGTCCCGCGGATTCATCCGGGAGGCCACCCCAGCTTCCGCCCGCCAAGGATATGGCAGTGCAAGTGCGGCACCGCTTCGCCCGCATCGGGACCGTTATTGAACACCAGGCGGAAGCCTGATTTCGTCAGTCCTAGTTTGTTGGCGACTTCCGCGGCCTTCAGCAGCAAGTACCCGATTGTCGCCTGGTCCTCGGGGCCGGCTTCGCCAATCCGCGGAATCGGCTTCTTCGGGACAATCAGCACATGAGCCGGCGCTTGCGGGTTGATGTCCCGGAAGGCAATCACCAGCTCGTCCTCGTAAACAATGCTCGCCGGTATTTCACGCGCGATGATCTTTTCAAACAGGGTTCTGCTCATGGCGGCCAAGAATTGTCGCGGTGCGCCTCTCCCGTCAATGAAAACCGGCGTCTGGTCCGCCGGCTGACGCCGGCCGCGCGCCTGCGCGACGCTCCGCACGCGAGGCAAACTGCCGCCGTTTCGCGGGAGGTCAATACACCACCTTGTTCAGCGGGTACTCGATAATGCCCTCGGCACCAGCGGCCTTGAGGGCCGGGATCAACTCGCGGACGACATGCTCGTCAATTATCGTTTCCACCGCCACCCAGCCTTCCTGACTGAGGTTTGAAATGGTCGGGTTCCGCAGCGCCGGCAGAGCCTGCAACAGACTCGCCAGGTTCTTTCGCTCGACATTCATCTTGAGGCCGACCTTTGCTTCCGCCTCCAACGCGCCCTTCAGCAGCAGCGCCAGCGTCTCGATCTTCTTCCGTTTCCACTGGTTTTTCCAGGACTCGTGGTTCGCGATCAGCCTCGGCGTAGACGAAAGTAAGGTATCGACAATCCGGAGTTTATTAGCGCGGAGCGATGAGCCGGTTTCCGTGATATCGACAATAGCATCCACCAGCTCGTGCGCCTTCATCTCAGTCGCGCCCCAGGAAAACTCAACTTCGGCTTTGACCTTGTGCTGCCGCAAGTACTTGCGGGTCATGTGTACCAGCTCGGTGGCGATTCGTTTGCCCTGCAGATCCTTCACCGATTTAATCGGCGAGTTTTCCGGCACCGCCAGCACCCAGCGCGCCGTCTGCCGCGTCGCCTTGCTGAATTGAAATTCGCCCACTTCGTGCACATGCGAGCCGTTTTCCTGGATCCAATCATACCCGGTGATGCCGCAGTCAAGGTAGCCATGCTCGACGTACCGGCTGATCTCCTGCGCGCGGATGAGCCTGATTTCCAGTTCAGGATCATCCACATACGGAATATACGACCGGCTGCTGACCGAGATGTTATAGCCCGCCTTCGCCATCTTCTCGATGGTGGCTTCCTGCAGACTGCCTTTCGGCAATCCGAAGCGTAACAGTTGCTTGTTGCTCATTCTTTTGAAATTCGGCCCGTCTATGTGCCATCGTCACCGCTCAAAAGCGAGCCTTTTTTGCCACATGCTATGCATCCCGTGGATGAGGCTGGGTCGCGCCTCGGACCCGCTTCGTCAGAACACACCGAACCACGTCGCGCCGCAAAAACGGGTGTTACGCGGGACCCGCCGGAACTTGCTCGCATTCCGCCGGGAAAAATCTACTCGCCAAATTTGGCGCAGCCTGCACACTCGATGAAACGTCTTAACGTGATATGAACCAGCAGTCGCCCTTCTCTCGTCGCCAATTCCTCCGCACCGCCGCCACAGTCGGCGTCGGGTTCATGGTCGTCCCGCGTCACGTCATCGCCGCTAGC
>DATDCV010000414.1:0-3655 GCA_036524155.1 Verrucomicrobiia bacterium | reverse complement strand
CCTCAATGTGCCCTATGACAAGTTCTGGGCCCTTTCGAAGCCCGCCCAGGCCGACCTGGTGTGGAACGCGCTCTTCCTCGAGCATTCTCCGATTTCGGAGAGTTGTCGCGGAGTGCTGACAACCCTGAATCTGCTGGGCCTGGACGTAAAACGCCGCGATCTTCCCGCGTTGCGCCGCTGGTTCGCCGCGCAGGACCTGAACCGGCACCTGGCTCGCTGCCTCGAGCTGGCCGGGCTCAAAAAGGTTTACATGACCAACTCGCCTTTCGACGACCTGGAGCGGCCAGTGTGGGAAAATGGGTTCCGGCGCGATGAGCGCTTCGAGGCCTGCCTGCGGATCGATCCGCTGCTGCTGTCCTGGCCCGAAACCGCGCCGCGACTGGTGAAGTGGGGCTACCAGGTGCAAGCCGGTACCCCGCCGCAAAAGTCATTTGATGAAGTGCGCCGGTTCCTGGCCGATTGGACCGTCAAACTCCGCGCCCGCTACGTGATGGTGTCGCTGCCTCCGGACTTCGAATTCCCCGCTCGAAATGTCACTACCCAATTGCTCGAGCGGGCCGTGTTGCCGCATTGCCGCGAACACGGGCTGCCGCTGGCACTGATGCCGGGTGTCCGGCGCGCCGTCAACCCGCAGCTCAGGCTTGCGGGCGATGGGGTGGGGGCCAGCGATCTGGTCTCCCTCCAAAACCTCTGTGCCGGTTTTCCTCACAACAAATTTATGGCCACGGTTCTGGCCCGGGAAAATCAGCATGAACTCTGCGTTCTGGCCCGCAAATTCCGCAACCTGCACATTTTTGGCTGCTGGTGGTTCCTCAATGTGCCCTACCTGATCGACGAATTGACACGGCTTCGCGTCGAGATGCTCGGCCTGAGCTTCACGCCGCAGCACTCGGACGCGCGCGTGCTTGACCAGGTCGTTTACAAGTGGCGCCACTCGCGGCGGCTGGTTGCGACGGTGCTGGCGGACAAGTACGCTGCGCTGGCCGAGACCGGCTGGGAGCCAACCCGCGCCGAGATCGAGCGTGATGTGGCCGATCTCCTGGGTGGGGCGTTCGAGAAATTCCTCGCGAGTTAACAACGCCGCGTCCGGCGCGCGGACTTCGGTCCGCAGCAGTGCTCGACCGACCATCACTTCAGGAATGCGGATGCAACTTGCCAATGGAAGTTGCTGCGGACTGAAGTCCGCGCGCCGGGACAGGTTGACTTGGCGCGGTTCACGTAGGCGTCTCCGGCCTCTTAACCTCACACCAGGCTGTCGGTCAGCAGCAGCCGGGCACGGGCGTTGTCGTTTGTTGACAGAATCACGGTGGCCCAGCCACTGTCGCGCCGGACGATGCGCATCGCGTGGATATTGATCTGCGGCTCGCGAAAACGCGCGGCGACCTTGGCCAGCGCGCCGGGTTCGTCCTTGATCCGGATCGCGAGAACCTCTTCGCTGATGGCTTGATAACCGCCGTCGGCCAGGGCCCGCAAGGCTTCGTCATAGGGTTCCGCTTCGAGGAAAATGACCCCGTGGGCGTGATCGTCGCTGACGTCGATTTGCACGATGTTGACTCCCCGCGCGGCGAGGCGCTCGGCCACATCCGCTAACGTCCCGGGCTTGTCGGGGGGCGTGATAATGGTGATCTGCTTCATGGTGACTTGTTCGGCGCGATGGGAGAGGTGGGGCTCGCCACTACTTCTGCGAGCAAGGAGTCGATCGTCGCCCGCGTCACGTGCGGCATGGTAATCAGATGCGCGATGCTGCCCTTGGGCGCGATTTGCCAGCGCCGGATGACCTCGGACGTGGGACGAGGAAACACGACTGTGATTGAGTTTTTGTGGCGCCACGCCGAGACTCCCGCGTCGGTGAATCTGGACACGGTGTATTCAGCGACCTCCAGGCAGGCCCGGGCGCGTGTTTGCAGGCCCGCCTCGCCCCACCGTTGAATCGCGCTCCAGAGGATCAGCGGGGTCAGCGCGTTCCGGCTGCCGGCGATCGTTGTGTCCATGCAACCGACGTACTCCACACTGCGCGCCACGCGGTCAACGTGCTGCCGCCTCGCCAGCGCCACCCCGCAGGGCATCGGCGAGCCGATGAACTTGTGGCCGGATACGGCAATGGAGTCGATGCCCGCATCAAACCCGAACGGCTGCGGGTCTGCCACCCACGGTAGAATCATGCCGGACAGGGCCGCGTCAGCGTGGATGTAAGACCGCGCGATTGCCAGTTCCTTGATAATGGCGTGGATTTTGCCAAGATCATCCACCGCGCCGTGCATCGTGGTTCCGATATTTGCCAGAATGATCGGCGGCACGTCCCGGTGCAGCTTGAGCGTTTCGCGAAGGTCTTCGTAGTCGATTTCGCCGTCATCGCGTCCGCGGATCATGATGCTGCGCGCCCCGAGCACACGCACAATTTTCGCCGCGGAATAATGGGTGTGTTCCGAGAAATACACCACGCCTTCGGGATACAGTTCCCGCGCGAGGTACAGCCCGTAAAGGTTGCCTTCCGTGCCCCCTGACGTCATATAACCCCATGTCTGGCCTTCAGCGGCCCGCAGGTGCTTCTGGAAGAAGGCAACTACCTCCCGCTCGAAGGGGAACGTGTTCTCGCGATAAATCGACTCGCCGAACGGATCGCCGACGTTGTTCAGCGCGTATTTTAGAAACGGCGCCACCTCCGGATAGTCGAAGTCCTGGCTGCACGGATAGCCCACGAAACGGGGCACCAGCCGTTCAAGGTTCCCCAGCAGCCTGTTCAGCCGCCCTGCGGCTTCCGCCGGCAGCGGAGGCATTTTTGGCGGGCCGCCCTGCGACTCCCCTTTTGGCATCCGGGGCTGCTTGCTTCGGTTCTCGCCCTTGCCGTCGCGTTGCATGGAGGCAATTCTCATACCTGAAACCCTATTAGTTCACTATACACCCCGAACTCACTCGTAAGTCCGGGCGTTTTTTTCCTCATCGAGAAACAGCAGCCGCTGGTGCCCGGGTTTGCCAATCAGGGCCAGAGAGCGGTTGGGGAACAGAGTGAGGAGCTCATCATCTGAGATCAAGGTCGCTGCGGGCGCATTGGACGGCAGGGAAACGCGTGCAAAGTCCTCTGAGACCGGACGGCGCGGGGCAGCGGGGGGACGGGTTAATTGCCAAAGGAGCCCACTCGCCACCACGAGTACCAATGCGGCGGCGGTGCTTGCGCGAAAGACCCGGCGGCGCTGTCGTTTTCTTTGGAGCGCAGCAAGACCCAGTGCCAGGGACTCTTGCCGGAACGCCGATAGTTCGTTGCCTGGCAGGAGTTCTCTCAATAACTGATCCCGTTCGTTGGCTTTCATGTGGTTCGCAGTCTCTCGAGGGTCCTTTGGCGGAGTTGGTGGCGGAGCCGGAGGAGGCGCGACTCAACCGCTTTGTCAGTAAGCCCCGTGTTGGCGGCAAGTTCGCTGACCGTCAAGCCTTTGAGGTACTTGCCTTCGATGAACTGCCGATCCGCGGCGCACAGTTCTTCCAGCGCTTCCTGCAGGTGGGCTTGCAGGGAGTGCTCGTTCATGGGCGAGGGCTCACTGTCTGCCCGCCATTTGGAGGCGAAACTTTCGAGCAAGGCCAGGTAGCGATGCTGCTTCCGGCCGGCGTCACGGGCGGCGCTGCGGGCCAGGACCTTAAGCCAGCACCAGAATGCTTCCTC
>DATDCV010000413.1:0-7316 GCA_036524155.1 Verrucomicrobiia bacterium | reverse complement strand
CAGCCGCCGCGCCCCTCACGCCGGCCTGCACCAGGAGACCATCCTCGATCTCGGCCCCTGGCTCATCATCGGGGCGATCGTCGGCGCGCGCTTCCTTTACGTCATCACTTTCTGGCGCGAGCAGTTCGCCGGCAAACCTTTTACCGAGATCCTCATGGTGTGGCGCGGCGGTCTCGTGTTCTACGGCGGTTTCATCGGCGCCACTCTGGGAACGATCCTCTTCGCCAGGATCAAAAAGATCCAGGTCTGGAACCTGGGCGACGTGCTCGCTCCGAGCATCGCCCTCGGCTATGCGTTCGGCCGCATCGGCTGCCTCTTCAACGGCTGTTGCTACGGCAGCGAATGTCATCTCCCCTGGGCCATCCACTTCCCCCAGGACCACGAATCCTATCCGCGCGGAGTGCATCCCACCCAAATCTATGATGCCTTGTGGGGCCTCGCGCTCGTTGCGTTGCTCGCGCGCTTGTTCCGTCGCAAAACGTTTGACGGCCAGGTCTTCACCGCCTTCCTCTTCGGTTACGGGACCTTGCGCTTCCTGGTGGAATTCTTCCGCGGTGATTACCCGCCGAACCAGCTCTTTTTCGGTGGCCACCTTACCCCCGGCCAAATCGTCAGCTTCGGTATCCTCGCCGCCGCCCTCCTTCTCTGGCGCCTGCTCCCGCGCACCGCACCCCTGCCAAGAGCCAACGCGGACGCTCCCGTGCGCACCGCCAAACGCCACTAGCCCGCCGTTCCGCCGCTCCACCGCTTCAACGCTTCAACGCCTCATCGCTTCAACGGTTTAACGCTTTAACGCTTTAACGCTGCACCGCCCCGCCGCGCCCCCTTTCCCCGTTGTCAGCCCCGCTCCCCTGCCCCACATTGAGCCCGCATGACCGCCGCCGATCATCCTGTGCTTCCTCCCCAGACCCGCGCGCTCTGCCTCGTCGGTCCGACCGCCGTCGGCAAAACCGAAGTCGCGCTCCTCCTGGCCGAGCGCCTCGGCGCCGAAATTATTTCCGTCGATTCAATGCAAGTGTATCGCGGCATGGACATCGGCACCGCGAAACCAGCCGCCGCCGAACGCGCGCGCGTCCCCCATCATCTGCTCGACATGGTGGACCTCACTCAGCCTTTCAGCGTCGCTGATTTCCTCCGTCTCTCTCGCGAGGCCCTGGCTCAAATCCAAACCCGCCGCCACCTGCCCCTTTTCTGCGGCGGCACGGGCCTCTACTTCAAAGCCCTCATCCACGGCCTCGGCGAAACTCCGCCCTCCAATTCCCGATTGCGCGCGGAATTGGAAACCGCACCCATTGCCGATCTTCTCGCCGAACTCGCCCGCCGGGATCCTGTCACTTTCGCCCGCATCGACCAAAAAAACCCGCGGCGCATCCTCCGCGCCCTCGAAGTGATTCGCCTCACCGGCAAGCCCTATTCCGCGCAACGCGCCGGCTGGACGCTCCTCGCTCACGACCCCCAAAGCCCGCTCCTCATCCTTGGCCTGTCTCGCTCCCCCGCCGACTTGCGGCGTCGCATCGACCAACGCGTCGAGGACATGTTTCACCGCGGACTCCTCGCCGAAACCAGCGATCTCCTCACTCGCGGACTGGCCGAAAACAAAACCGCCCTCCAGGCCCTCGGTTATCGACAGGTCGCTGAGCATTTGCGCGGCCTCCGCTCACTCCCCGAAACCGTCGAGCTGGTCAAAATCCGTACCCGGCAATTCGCCAAACGGCAGATGACCTGGTTTCGCAATCAACTCCGCGTCCGCTGGCTGCACCTTGACGCTGCTGACTCCCCTCCCGACACCGCCGCCAAACTCGCCCGGGAATTCACGAATGGCCCGTGAACCCCGCCAGTAATACCGCGATGGCATCCAAGCCCGCCCGCGCCGTTGTCCCGGCCGGCGCATCATAGCGATTCAGCATCAACGAAAACACCAACTGCTCCCCCCCCGCCGTCGTCACATAACCCGAAAGGCTGCTCGACCACCGCAGGCTGCCTGTCTTAGCCCTCACATTCCCCGCCGCGGCCGTGTTCTTCATCCGGTTCCGTAGCGTCCCGTCCACTCCCGCCACCGGCAACGCGTCGATGAACGCCTTCCCGCACTTGTGCCCCTTCATGTATTTCAGCAGCGTGACCGTCGCGTTTGGACTCGTCAGGTTGTCCCGCGATAATCCCGAGCCTTCCTCGAAAATCACCTCGCCCTTTGGCACGCCGGCTTCAGCCAGAAACCGGTTCAATTCCCGAATCCCCAACTCCTCCGAAGTTGTGTCCGCCGCGTCCCCACCCGTCCGATACGCCTCCCCAACGTGCGCCAATAACAAATCCGTGTACAGGTTTTGCGACGGTTTTTGTATCTCTCGTGCAACCTCCCGCAACGACAGCGATTCGGCCGTGCCCAACTCCACCAGCCTCCCGATGTCGAGCGGTTCGTTCCGCCGATCCAGCCAATTCAGAGTCCTCGTCTTCCCGGTTACCTTGATCCCCTGCCGCTTCAGCGCCTCTCGCAGGAACGAAACGAACAATCCTGCCGGATTATGGAATGTCACTTCGTCTACGAACACATTCGTCCCCGCCGGCATCGTCCCTAGCACATAAACGATGTTCTCATCCAGCGGACGATAAAACGTGATCTTGCGCTTCCCCTCCGAACTCACCGTCTGTGTCCGATTGCTGAACACCAGGTACGAAGTCGCGGGTGTGACCGTCAGTGTGCATGAACTGCCCGCCACCGCTCCCGGCTTCACCGTGACCTGCAGCACATTGTCGTTGACCGTTAACGCCGAGAGTTCCGCGCCATAATAATATTGCATGTCGTCCCACGCCCACCCCGAGCCGAACTCGGGCCCGCGAAAGTAACTCTGATCCCCCACCAAATCCCCCGTGATGCGCTTGACCCCAGCATCTTTCAACGCCAGCACCAGCGGCTCTAGCGCCTTGAAAATGTCGCTGCCGTGAAGTCGCTGGTTCAGCGTCGGATCCCCACGCCCAAATACGATCAGGTCGCCTTTCAGCGTGCCGCTGCGTCTCGGCCTCACCGTCGAGTAAAGCGAAGTCTTGATGCGGTAATCCTCCCCCAGCCGATCCAGCGCCAACGCCACCGTGTACAGTTTTGAGTTCGATGCCGGACTGAAGAGTTTGCCCGCGTTGTGCTCAAACACCGTCTTGCCGGTATCGAGCGACGTCACCTTCACGCCCCAGAGCGCGGCGGCATAGTTCGACTGCCCAACGCAATCAGTGATCCGTTGCTGAAGCTCCGTCAGCGTCGCCGCCGGTTTCAGCTCCTGCGCTGCTCCACCTGCCAAACTCAGCAGCAAACCAATCCCGACCACCGTTCTCGCCACCATGGCCACCAACATAGAAGCGCACGTCCGGGGCCACAACGCTGGAAATCAAGCGCCTGCGTCGCGCGCGCCCCGCACTGTACCCCCGCAGTCTTGGGTCGGAGCGCCGATTTCTAATCGGCTTAAGCGCGCCGACGGCCGCGTGTAAGCCGAGTGCAACTCGGCGCTCCGACCCAAGACTGAGGCGATACCCCGCGCTCCGGGTTTTTGTGGACAGCCCGTGTGTGTTAAGGTTTCATGCCTTTTCTATGATTTACTCGAAACAGCAACTTTGGCAGCGATTCCAGCAGCACTACTCCCAATTCCCTGAAATCGGCTTCGCCCTCGACCTCAGCCGCCTCAACTTCCCTGACGATTACTACTCCTCCATAGCTGGTCAGCTCAAACAGGCCTTCGACGAGATGGACCACCTTGAACGAGGCGCGGTTGCCAACAAAGACGAAGGACGCATGGTCGGTCACTACTGGCTCCGCAACCCGGCCCTTGCCCCCAACCCCGCTATCCGCCAGGCCATCGAGCAAACTCTCGCCGACATCAAAACCTTCACGGCTGAGGTTCACGCCGGCAGAATCCACGGCGCCGCTGGACCATTCAAGAATCTGCTGGTTGTCGGTATAGGAGGGTCGGCGTTAGGCCCACAGTTCGTCGCGAATGCATTAGGACGCCCTGGAAAAGACAATATACTGCCATTCTTTTTGGATAACACGGACCCTGACGGTATTGACAAGATATTGACACTGCTTCAGAATACCCTCGGCCGTACATTGGTCGTCGTCATCTCCAAATCTGGTGGCACGAAGGAGACCCGCAACGGAATGCTGGAAACACAGGCGGCCTACCAGGCGGCGGGCCTCAACTTCGCCAATCACGCGGTCGCGATTACTAAGAGCGGCAGTGAGCTCGACAAACTCGCTTCCGCCCAGAGATGGATCCGTCGTTTCCCGATGTGGGACTGGGTTGGCGGCCGAACGAGCGAGCTTTCGGCGGTTGGACTGCTGCCCGCCGCGCTGCAGGGATTTGATATCGACGCGATGCTCGCGGGCGCCAAAACGTGCGACGAGCTTACGCGCAGGAAAGATGTGAAAACGAATCCTGCGGCTCAGCTTGCGCTCATGTGGCATTACATCGGCAATGGCAAGGGGTCGAAGAATATGATCATCCTGCCGTACAAGGATCGGCTGGATCTTTTTTCCAAGTACTTGCAACAGTTGGTGATGGAATCTCTGGGAAAGGAACTGGATCGCGACGGAAACACGGTTCGTCAGGGCATTACCGTGTTAGGCAATAAGGGATCGACCGACCAACATTCTTATGTACAGCAGCTTAGGGATGGACTGGATAATTTTTTTGTGATCTTTATTGAGGTCCTGAGGGATCGCCTGAGTAGCTCGATGGAGGTTGAACCCGGCATCACGACTGGTGACTATTTGGATGGTTTTTTGCTGGGAACGCGGTCTGCGCTGTATGAAAACGGGCGAGAAAGCATAACCTTAACGATACAGGAGGTTTCGGCGTTTTCAGTCGGCGCGCTGATCGCACTTTTCGAGCGAACCGTAGGCCTCTACGCGTCTATTATAAACGTTAATGCATATCATCAGCCAGGTGTGGAGGCGGGCAAGAAAGCTGCTTCGACCGTCATCGCGCTCCAGCTTCGCGTGATGAAATGCCTGTCGGGTTCTCCCCAGCGGACGTTCACGGCTGAGGAAATTGCAGCTACGCTAGGGCTGGCTGGGGATGCCGAAACGGTGTTCAAGATCTGCGAGCACTTGGCTGGCAACCCGGATCGGAAGACGCGAAGGACCGCCGCAGAATCCGCGGCGACGGCGCGCTATCAAAAGGTCGGATAAGTGTACGTTTATCCCAAAAAGTACGATGTAATTGTCGTGGGAGCCGGCCACGCCGGAATAGAGGCGGCGTTGGCGGCGGCACGAATGGGGTGCCAGACGCTGTTGCTGACGATCAACGCCGATACGGTTGGGCAGATGTCCTGCAACCCTGCGATTGGTGGTTTGGCGAAAGGCCACCTGGCGCGCGAGATTGACGCGATGGGTGGGGAGATGGGGAAGGCGACGGACATGACCGGACTGCAATTCCGGATGCTGAACACCAAGAAAGGTCCGGCGGTTTGGGCGCCACGGGCGCAATGCGACAAGAAAGCGTATCAATTCAGGTTAAAATGGATATGCGAGCGGGAGCCGAACCTGGATTTGAGACAGGGGCAGTGTCAGCGACTGCTCCACCGTGACGGTCAGATTTACGGGATCGAGACTACGCTGGAGGTGACGTACTTGGGAGAGGCGGTAGTAGTGACAACGGGAACGTTCCTGAAGGGTCTGATGCATATCGGTCTGAACCAGCAGGCAGGCGGGAGAGCTGGGGAATCGGCAGCGATGGGGTTATCGAGATCGCTAACGGAGATAGGACTGGAGCTAGGCAGATTAAAGACCGGGACACCGCCGAGGTTATTGAGGAGGTCGATAGATTTCTCGAAGACGGAAGTGCAGCCCGGAGACGAGCCGGTACCGTATTTCACATTTTGGAGAGATGATTTGTTCCACGTGGAACAAAACCCTGGGGAGGGTGTAAGCGTCTCATCATCCACCCGGAAGAGAACTGGGAGACCGTCGGAATTGTTCCACGTGGAACATTCCCCGTTGGCATACGATGGTGGTGGTGGCCGTGCGGTGCCTTTACAGTATCCTCCCGGATCGATTCTCGAAATGTTATCTGGCCAGCTACCGTGCCATATTACGTACACGACAGAAGCAACGGCGAGGATCGTCCGCGATAACCTTCACAAGTCGCCGCTTTACTCGGGCATCATCCAGGGCACCGGTCCGAGGTATTGTCCATCCATCGAAGATAAGATCGTGAAATTCCCCGAAAAGGAGAGGCAGCAGATCTTTCTGGAACCGGAAGGGATAGCGACGGACGAGGTTTATGTAAATGGGTTTTCGACGTCGCTGCCGTTTGATGTCCAAGTCGGGATGGTGAGGACCATTATCGGGTGTGAAAACGCGGAGATCCTTCGTCCGGCATACGCAGTGGAATATGATTTTGCGTATCCGACGCAGCTTTACCCCTCGCTTGAGACCAAAGTGTGCAGGAACCTCTATCTCGCCGGCCAGATCAACGGCACCTCGGGTTATGAAGAAGCGGCGGGGCAGGGGCTGATGGCAGGCATCAATGCAACCCGGCGGGTGCGAGGACTGGAGCCGGTTGTGCTAGGGCGTGATACAGCTTACATCGGGGTGCTAATTGACGACCTGGTGACGAAAGGAACAGTTGAGCCGTACCGCATGTTTACATCCAGAGCCGAGTTCCGGCTTTTGCTGCGGCAGGACAATGCGGATCTGAGGCTTTCGGAGCTTGGACACGAGATCGGACTGTTGCCGGAAAGGAACTACCGGAAGTTCGAGGCGAAGCGGATGGCGATCGCGGCGGAGTTGGAGCGATTGGGCCGGACGCGCGATGGGTCGGACACGATGGCGCAGAAACTGCGGCGGCCAGAAATTAGCTATACTCATTTAACCAATAAGAATGATAAGTTGAGCGCAGAAGTGGTGCAGCAGGTTGAGATCGCGCTCAAATATGCCGGCTATATTAGCCGCCAGGAGAACGAGGTGGCGAAGTTCAAGGAGATGGAGGACAAACAGATTCCGGCGGAGTTCGATTATGCGCGGGTACCCAGTCTGAGGGCGGAGGCGCGACAGAAGCTGGGCCGGATTCGGCCTGCGACGATTGGGCAAGCGGCGAGGATCTCCGGGGTGTCGCCGGCGGACGTGAGCATCTTGCTGGTGTGGCTGAAGCGGGCAGGGGGCAAGGCCGGTGTGAAATCCGAAATCCGAAATCCGAAATCCGAGGAAGCCCGCGCTAACGAGCGAAGCATCAAGAATGAGTCTATAGCACGGATGAGCTACTGTCAAAGGAATACTCTGTGGAACCGATCATTATCAAGTCTTCAATCACGCCGGGTGAATATGCACGAGC
>DATDCV010000412.1:0-4976 GCA_036524155.1 Verrucomicrobiia bacterium | reverse complement strand
GGTTACAATTTTGGCGATTTCATGACTCTCACAACCAACGACATGCAGAAAGCCCGGCTCCGCCACTGGCTTAATTACAGCGAGGGCATGTATCCCGACTTCGCTCTCTCCCTCGAGATCGCCCCCAGCCAGGACAGTGACGGCTCTACGTTGGGCCAGGTCACTTGGTTCGACTACGCGGGCAAACCGCAGGGTCAAAACGGCGAGCCGGGCACTCAGATCCAGCCCTCCCTTATCGCCCGCAAGCTCCCCGATGGCTCAACCTCGTACCAGTCCTTTACCCGCAACTCCTTCGGGCTGCCCACCGGCGTCACAACCACTTACGGCACCGGCAATCCAGCGCCAACCCGCACGCAAACATACACTTACGCCGCCAACGGCCAGGACCTCCTCGAAATCCGGCGCCCCGGCAACGAAGTGGTCGCCGCTTACAGCTACAACGGCCGCCACCAGGTCCTTACCGAAACCAATTACGCCAACGCCACCGATTATTACGTCTCGAGCTGGACCTACGACGCCCTTGGCCGAGTTCAAACGCACACCACCGCCGGTGGCCTGACCAGCACCTACAGCTATAATGCCTCGTGCAACGGTTACAGCGGCTACCTCTCGGACATCACCGACTCGCCAGTCTCCCGCAGCCAAACGTTCACCTGGCTTAACGGCAACGTCCGGACCAACATCGATTATCGCGGCTTGGTCCGAACCTTCACGTTCGATGGCCTCAACCGCCTCACCCAAATCGACTTCCCGGCCCACGACGGAATCCCCGCGAGCAGCATCGTTTACAGTTACATCCTCGCCAATGGTCGCGGCTTCAATAACACCGGCAACCCCATTGCGATCCTCGAGCGCACCGCCATGCAGGACCGGCTCGGCAAATGGACCTATTACGACCGCGACCGCCTCGGCCGCGTCACCACCGTCGAAGATCCACTCCGCCACACCACGACCTACGCCTACTGCGGCTGCGGCGTACCCGAGACGATCACCGATGCCCGTGGCAAGATCACGAGCTTTGTCTACAACAACGCTGGCTGGAAAATGAGCGTGACTTACCCCGACAACACCTGGGAAGCCTATGCCTACGACCCGCTGGGGCGCATGACCAACCGCACTGACTCGCTCGGTAGCCGCCTCTACACCTACAACAACCAGGGACTCCTCAACGGCATCGTCAGCGCTTACGGCACCGAACGCGCCGTCACCTACGACATTCACGACCAGCCCACCAACGTGGTGGATGCCAATGCTGTCAGCGTCGCACAGCACTTCGACCGGTTCGGCCGCATGGCCGACCGTGCCGTCCCCGGCCAGAACACCGAATACTTCCAGTATTCCGCGCGCGGCCTCACCAATTACACCGGCCCGGACACCAAGGTCACTCGCTACGTTTACGACGAGGCCCTCCGCAAAACCGGCGAAGCCACCCCGAAGAGCGAGAGCATCGGCTACACGTACAACGCCGCTGGCGACTTGCTGACCCTGACCGACGGCAGGAGCAAGGTCACCACCTGGACCAACGACGTCGAGGGCCTGGTACGCGCCAAGAAGTACCACGGCCAAACCTTCGCCAATATCACTTACAGTTATGATGCCAATCAGCGCCTCGCCTGGCGCAAGTTCTGGTCCAGCCCCACCGTGTTCAAGCAGACCTTCTACGGCTATGACGACGCCGGGAACCTGCTCTCGATTGATTATCCGGCGTCCCCCGACGTCTCGTTCACGTATAACGAGAACAATCAGCCGCTCACGATGACCACCGCCGGCCTCGGGACGAACAGCTACACGTACACCGACGCCGGCAACATCTGGACCGAGGGCGGGATATGGGCTAAGGACACCGTCACGAACGCGTACCACGCGTCCGTGCCGCGCTTGCGGACGGGGCTCACTCTCGCCCAACCGGCACTGTTCTGGGCGCAGTCGTATGGCTACGATGCCGCCGACCGCCTTCAGACCATCACAAGCCCGGCGGGCACCTTTACGTACGGGTATCGCGGCCCAGGCACCGTGTGGACCAACCTTGCCCTGCCCAACAGCGCGGCCATCACCAACTGCTTCGACACCGCCGCCCGGATGACCGGCACCTGGCTCCGAAACAGCAGCGGCACCGTCCTGAACAAGCACACATACCTGTACAACACTGCCGGCCAGCGCCAGCGCCAGGCCTTGACAGACAACGGTTACACGACCTACGGTTACGATGATGACGCGCAGCTCACCAATTCCCTCGGTTACACCTCAGGGGGCAGCCCGATTGCGAACGAGCAGCTCGGCTTCGTGTACGATCCCGGCTGGAACATGACCAATCGCAGCGTTAACGGCACACCCACGTCATACGGGGTCAACGACCTCAACGAGGTGACCTCCGTTGGGGGGGTCCCGTGCACCTATGATCAAAACGGGAATCGCCTCACCTACGGCCAGGGCAGCGGCACAACCCAATACACGTATGACGACGAAAACCGCCTAACTCGTGTCAGTTACAGCAGCGCTTACCGCACCGATTTCACCTACGACGGCCTGGGCCGGCTGCGCGTCCGCACGGAGTACACCTATTCCTACGGCCAATGGGATATCAGTTCAATCACCCGCTATATCTACGACGGCAAGCGAGTCATCCACGAGCGCGATGGCAACAATTCGCCGCTCGTGGCCTACACCCGCGGGAAAGACCTCAGTGGCACCCTCGAAGGCGCAGGCGGGATCGGCGGGCTCCTCGCCCGCTCGCACGGCTATTATGTTGGCGGCTGGACCACTCATAACTTCTATCACGCCGACGGCAACGGCAACATCACCTGCATGGTCGATCCAGGCCAGAACATCGTAGCCAGCTACAAATACGATCCCTACGGCCGGACCATCAGTTCCAGCGGCTCCCTCGCCACGGCCAACCTCTACCGCTTCTCCAGCAAAGAATTCCACAGCAATAGCGGCCTCTATTACTACCTCTACCGGTTCTATGACCCGAATACACAGAGGTGGCTGGGCAGGGATGCATTTAGTGAAGTCGCATTTGAACGCTTCTGGCCAGTGGGAAACAACCTATTTACATTTGTGGACAATAACGCCATTGGGGGTATTGATCCACTCGGGTTGTGGCACTGGTATGTTCCGTGGTCTTGGCCGATATGGGAGGCTATCTGGGAAGCTATCCAGTACGTACCACCGGAGCCTCTCAGCAGCGGGGCTGGGGCCGTGAAATGTGCGCACGGGATTTACAACGACTACGTACCCGCCGTCCGGAATACGTACCGGGCAGTTCAGGCTCCTATAGACGACCCGTACACGCCTACATATGGTCCTCCCCCTCCAATCGCAACAAATCCACCTCCTCGTGTACCGTCTTCCCCGCCTCCACCTCGATTGATTCAGATTCCAGTTCCGGGCTCGCCGATCCCAATCTACATCGATCCAAGCATGGGAGTCCCATATTTCCGAGGCTAAGGCCTGCGCTAACTACCCACCTCCCATGAGCCTCACAAAAGCAACGATCGCCACAGTGATTGCGTGCCTGCTGCTAATCGACGTGTGCTTGCGAGCCCGTCCACAAAGCCACAAGAGCGGTTCGGACAATTTCAACGACCTTTTAGCACTCGTGAATGTCCAAACGAATACGGATCGCGGGATTATGCTTGTAGATAAAAAAACTGGCGACCCGCTTTGGGCGAAATATGTTCTTGGTGGGAGTAATGGGAACGACTGCTTAAGTCTCTTCTTCAACCGTCGGGACGTCGTGGACGTTTTTCCCCAAAGGTCGGGCCCACCGTGGATTTCTGTCACGTTCTATGGCGAAGACGGAAGTGTAAACGCAATCTGGGCAAGTAAGGGAAACAATGCCTGTTTCACCGAGCGTAGGCAATCAGAGCATGAATTCAAGAGAGAGGTCTGGTTTGATGAAGCGTGGCATCCGGTGGACTATCGAACCAACCAAGGAAGCACCCTTGGCGGTATAGTTGTCAGTGGGAAGTGGCAGCATTTGCTTTTCACAAACGGCAGCTGGGCCGTCGAACCATAGGACCTGGGTCCGCGGAAGACGGGGACCAGTTGATGAGGATGTCAGAAAGGGGTCAGTTAATTAGGTTGTAATATAGGCCACACGAAGCGGCGGAAATAAGTCGGGGTCGGAACAAAGTATTTTCACAACCTGTTCAGCCGCTCCTCCTCCCAAGCCTGCCCAGTGAGCGCCGCGCCTTTCCGGGTTCGCCTTCCCGACGAGCTCCGCGCGAAGATCAAAAAGTGTCAGTCAATGACAATGTGATCTTTACGACGATGAAATAAACTTAACGCGCCAACCCTAGCACCGGTCGCGCCAGTGAGAATTGAACGCTGGGACGGCTTCTCGGCTACGAACGCCCCTCAAGCGGAGCAAAGCTCGCCTACCTCAGACTGAGCAGCCAAACGCCTTACCCGCGCCCGCCTTCCAACGGCTCGTGATGCGCCCACTCCCCGGGTCCGCACAAAAGACCATCCCCCTCTCCGCCGCCACCGTGATGACCGGCGGATTTGCCGTCACCGCCAACCCGGTCGGCGCTGCGCCGAGTGTTAGCTGCCAAATCGGCTTCCAGCTGCCCATATCAATGGCGATGACCTCCCCCGCCCGCTCGCAGGCCACGAAGAGCCGGCCGCCAACCTCCAACGCTTCCGCGCAGGGACCAAGCCATTGAGACTGGGCGCCCGCCGCCCTTAGCTGGCCGGCGCACCCGAGCGCCGCCGATAGCAGCAGCAACGCGCCCCTGCCCAGACGGCCACCGGAGTTAGAAACGCTCAACAAACACATGGCCATGTCTAATGAATAAATCTTATCTTTTTTCTTGCGCGATTCGGTCTGGTAATGATATATAAATCTGTTCACCAGGGCGAGTTTCATTATTGGGGGCGAACTCAAAACCGTCCACGGTAAAACGTGGAGGAGGAGATTCTATGAAGCCGATAATGGTCGCGGGCAAGGAGAAGCACGGGAGGATTATACT
>DATDCV010000411.1:0-19344 GCA_036524155.1 Verrucomicrobiia bacterium | reverse complement strand
GCCGCGCGCCCTCACGCGGCGCAAGCCTTTATGACGTCCAGTATAGCAGGGAGATTCGGCGCACGGGCTGTTACCCGTGTGATGGTGCGATGCCCTTGTCCGCCTCCCGGTTCTCACGCAGCTACTTTCTGCGCGGGCCCATCAAGCGCTCGATCTCGTCGGCTTCGATCGGGATGTCCGCCATTAGATCGATGTTCTCACCCGGCTGGACCAGAATGTCGTTTTCGAGTCGGACCGCGAAGCCTTCCTCCGGTATGTAAATGCCTGGCTCGACCGTGAGCACCCAACCCGCCTCGATTGGCGAGGTGGTCAGCCCCACGTCGTGCACATCAAGTCCGAGCGGGTGGCCGACGCCGTGCATAAAATACTTCTTCAGGGCCGGCTTGTCGGGGTTCTGTTTCCTGATGTCGGAGATCTTCAGCAGCCCAAGGTCCACCAGCTCCTTTTCCATCAGCGCCTCGGCTTCCTTTTGCCAGTCTTTGGGAAGTTTGCCAGGGACCGCGGCTTTGCTCACCGCCCGCAGCACACGCAAAACCGCATTGTAGACCTGTCGCTGGCGGCGTGTGAAACGCCCGGATACCGGGATCGTGCGCGTCAAATCCGAGTTGTAGTTGGCGTAGCTGGCGGCGACATCCAGCAACAACATGTCCCCCTTCCGACAGGGTTGGTCGTTCTGAACGTAATGGAGCACGCAGCCGTTATTACCGCTCGCGATGATCGGCCAGTAGGCGAATTTGCCGCCACGCCGGATGAACTCGTGCGCAAACTCGGCTTCTACGCCCGTCTCAGTCACGCCCGGCTTCACGAACCGGCAGACCCGCAGGAAGCCGGCCTTTGTAATCGCGCACGCGCGCCGCAACAGTTCAACCTCCCGGTCCGACTTGACGGCCCGCAGTTGGTGCATGGGCCGCGCGAGCCGCTGGTAATCGTGCAACGGATACTTCTTTTGCGTATCCAGGACGAACCGGGCCTCCCGTGTTTCGACCTCTATGACCGCTCGCTTGTGCTCATTCGAGTTCAGATACACGTGATCGCATTCGCAAACCAGGCGGTGGAACAAAGGCCGAAACTCCGATACCCACTCAACCCGTTTGATCCCGGAAACGCGGGCCGCCTCCTCCTTGGTGAGCTTGTGGCCTTCCCAGATAGCGAGCAACTCGCTCGTTTCCCGCACAAACAGGATCTCGCGCATGTTCTCCTCGTGCGCGTCGGGGTAGAGCAATAAAATGCTCTCCTCCTGCTCGACCCCCGTCAGGTAGAACAGATCCGAATTCGGGTGCAGCGCCAGCGTGCCGTCGGCGTTCGTGGGCATCGCTTCGTTCGCATTCACGACCGCCAGCGAATTGGGCAACAACAGCTTCGCGAGTCGGGCGCGGTTGTCGATGAACAATGTTGAATCAATGGGTTCGTAACGCATAGAAAGTCGAAGAGGGGCGGTTTAACAACCTCGGTGCTCGGTGCGAGTGATAATTTCCTCCTGCAGCTCAGCCGAGAGATCGCAATAGTAATCGCTGTACCCGGCGACCCGGACAATGAGGTCGCGATGGGATTCCGGGTTGGCCCGCGCGGCGCGGAGGGTTTCCGCAGTGACTACATTGAACTGGATGTGATGGCCATCCATTTTGAAATAACTGCGCACCAGATGAGCCCATTTGTCGAGCGCGTCATCCGTACCGGCCATCCCGGGACTGAATTTCATATTGAGCAGTGTGCCGCCGGTCTTTACGTGGTCCATTTTAGCGGCGCTCTTAATTACCGCAGTTGGACCTTGACGGTCGGCACCTTGGACCGGGCTAATGCCTTCCGAAAGCGGAAGCCCGGCTTTGCGACCATCCGGCATCGCCCCCGTCACGCTGCCAAAATACACGTGGCAGGTCGTGGGCAGCATCTCGATCCGATAATGGCCCCCACGCGCGTCAGGGCGACCGTCCACTTCATCAAAGCACGCCTGGAAGACCCTGGCCATTAGGGCATCCGCGTAATCATCGTCGTTGCCGTACTTGCGAGTGCGGTTAACCAGCCTTTGTCGCAACACTTCCTGACCGGCAAAATTTCGATCCAGGATCGGCACCAACTCGCCCAGTCCCAGCGGGTACATCTGACCGGCACGCCTGTCCGGGTGAGCGCAGTGGCCCGGGGCATCGAAGCAGACCTCCTTGATTGCGCTCAAGGAATCCGTAATGCTGCCCAACCCTACCATCTGGATGAAGGTGTTATTGTAGCGTGCCCCGCCGGCGTTGTAATCGCGGCCCTTCTGCACGCAATCGTCGATCAGAACGCTCAGGAACGGCGCGGGCATCTCCTTCGCGTACATCCCTTCGATCAGGCGGCTGCCCGAGACTTTAATCTCAATGAGACGATGGAGTTGTTGTCGAAATGCGGCAAACAGGTCCTCGAACGAGCGGAAAGAACCCGGGTCTCCGGTCCGCGGTCCCAATTCCTTTCCGGTGCGCGGGTCAATCCCGTTGTGGAGCGCCAGTTCCAGGATCTTCGGCAGGTTGAAGTAGCCGGTCAGGATGTAGGCTTCCTTGCCGAACGCGCCCACCTCCACACACCCACTGCACCCGCCCGCCCGGGCGTCCTCGAGGCTCTTGCCCTGGCGAAGTTGCTCTTGAACGACGGTGTCGGCGTTAAAAATCGACGGAAAACCGTAACCGTGGCTGATGACGCGCAAGGCGTGTTTCAAAAGCGCCTGGGAGGACTTTCTGGAGAGCTGGATGTTCGTGCTGGGTTGCAGCAGGTGCATATCCTGGACGATGTCGAGCAGGATATGCGAAACCGCGTTCGACCCGTCAGAGCCGTCGCGCAACATGCCACCGATATTAATGTTGGCGAAGTCCGTGTACGTGCCGCTTTCGGCGGCGGTAACCCCAACTTTTGGCGGAGCGGGATGGTTGTTGAATTTTACGAAAAAACACTCCAGGAGCTCACGTGCCGATTCGATCGTCAGGGTTCCGTCTTTCAACCCGCGTTCGTAGAAGGGCAACAGGTGCTGGTCCAGGTGTCCGGGATTGAATGAATCCCAGCCGTTCAACTCGGTGATGACCCCCAGGTGACAGAACCAGTAATACTGGAGCGCTTCGTGGAAATTGCGGGGCGCCCGCGCCGGCACCTGCGTGCATACTTCGGCAATCTTCAACAACTCCGCTTTACATGCGGGGTCAGGTGCCTGCGCGGCCTGCTCGCGAGCCAGCGCCGCATGCCTTTCGGCAAACAAAATCACCGCGTCGCAGCTAATCTCGAAGGATTTTAACGCCTCTCGCTTTTCGTAGGCTTCGGAGTCGGTCAGGAAATTGAGGCGCCCCAGCGCTTCGCGAATTTCCCGCTTAAAATCGAGCATCCCCTTCGCGTAGATTTTGTCGTCCAGGACCGTGTGGCCGGGTGCGCGCTGCTCCATGAACTCGGTGAAAAGACCGGCGTCGTATGCGGCACGCCACTCCGAAGAAACCTCGGCGAAAATTCGGTCGCGCATCGAACGTCCGCGCCAGTAAGGGATGATCACCTTTTCGTAAAGCGCCAGGCACTCGTCGTCCACCCGGTACCACGTCTTGGGACGGGAGTTCAGAATGCGAAGATCTTCCAGGCTGTGACAGGTCAGCTCGGGGAAGGTCGGTACTGCTTTGGGTCGCGGGCCGCGCTCGCCTACGATGAGTTCATCCTCACCCAGGTAAATCGTTTTGTGCCGGCAGAGGTGAAGGAATGCCCGCGCCCGCATTACCGCGGCGGAGTAGCGGCCGCTATTGGCCTGGTAAAATTCGGTCACCAGGCGCGCCCGCTCGGCCGAGATGCAAGGGAGAGCATCGAGGCTTCGACGCCGAAGGCGTTCGGTGCGTTCGTTCATATCAGCCGCCCGCGCGGGCCTGCAAACCCGCTTTTTCAAAAATCTGGATTGCGCCCGCCAATGCCTCCGGAGCCGGTGGATGCAGGGCTGGGAGGCTGTTGCTTTGTCCCAACCGCTCGCGCTTCCTGACGCCCGTGGCATGGAAGGGCAACACATTCACCTGGCGCACACCCCGAATCGAGGAGGCGAAGCGGGCTGCGGCTTCCAACGCTGCGCTCGTGTCGTTGATCCCGGGAATGAGCGGGACTCGCACCCAAATATTGCTATGCACGTTCCCAAGCGCCCGGAGGTTCCGGAGAATCAAGTTGTTCGACGCCCCGGTGTACCGAGCATGCGCCGTCTCTTCCATCAACTTCAAATCAAAGAGAAACAGGTCCGTCAAGGACGCCACCGCGAGCAATTCTTCGGTGGCGATCATCCCGCAAGTATCGACGGCCGTGTGCAACCGCTGCATCCGGCAGCCCCAAAGCAGTGCCTTCAGAAACTCAGGCTGCATCAAAGGTTCCCCGCCCGAGAACGTCACCCCACCGCCCGAGTCCTGGAAAAAGACCCGGTCACGCAGCACGGCCTCGAGCACCTGGGCGACGGTCATTTCCTCGCCCATCATGCGCCGTGCTTCCGAGGGGCAGGCCTGACAGCAAACCCCACAGAGTTCACATTGCTGCAGGCGCACCGACAAGGTCCCGGTTCCGGGATCCTCCGTCGCATGCCTGCAGGCCCGTCGGCACTCGCCGCACCCGATGCAACGGTTCTCGAGCATGACGATTTCCCGCCGACGAGAGATCCCCTCCGGGTTTTGGCACCAGACACACCGTAATGGGCAGCCTTTCAGGAAGACAGTGGTGCGTATCCCCGGTCCATCATGGATCGAGTACCGCTGGATATTGAACACTAAACCGCTCTGCATACGGCGCCATTGCTGATGGTTAATTACACAGCCGCGGGCATCACGTCACTTCAAAAGCACCGGACCAGCTCCGATCTCCCGGTTCCCCGGCCAACCCGTCCAAGGGCCGAAAACGCTGCCGCCGGGCCCACGATTGCGGCGCGCCACGCGGCGGCTCGGTAAAGAGTGCGGGGCATCGAGTTGCAGGCGCCGGCGACGACGCAGAGCGGTCCCGGGCGAAGCTACTCCGCCGGCTTGCGGGGCAGACGCTCGTCGAGCATCGCGGCGTTATAGACAAAAGCCGCCAGAATAGTGGCTGCCTGTTTGGCATCCTCAGGCTGGATGCGGTCGAGCACATCCTCATTGGAATGATGTGTGCGGCTCATGTAATCGAGCGGGTCCTGGATAAACTGGAACGCGGGCAGGCCGATCCCGTCAAACGGAATGTGATCGGTGCCCCCGGTGTTCGATAGCGTAATCGTCTCGGCGTCGAGGTCCCTGAAAGGTTCGAGCCAGCGCCGGAAGAGCGACCGCACCGCTTCGTTGCCCTGCAGGTGAATGCCACGAATTCTTCCGCCACCGTTATCAAGGTTGAAATAGGCGGACAGTTTTTCGTATTCGACCTCGCGCACCAGCTTCCGGGTTGGCCGGGAATCGGTGGAAGAAGACCTGACTGCGGGCTGGTCATTGCCCTCGTCCTTGGGCGCACGCACCGACCGCTGGCTGGTGACATTGGTGTAATATCCAAAATGTTTGGTCACGTAAGCTCGCGAACCGAGGAGACCTTGCTCTTCTCCCGCCCAAAGGCCGACCCGAATCGTGCGGCGGGGCTGGACGTTCAGTTGTTTCAGGATGCGCACCGCCTCCATCGCCGCGGCGACACCAATTGCGTCATCGGTGGCGCCGGTACCGGCGTGCCAGGAGTCCAGATGCCCGCCCACCATCACGATCTCGTCCTTCCGGTCAGTGCCGGGTATTTCGGCGATCGTGTTGTAGGCCATTAAGTCCTGACCGTGAAATTCCACTTCGAGGTCCACCGCCATCTTGAGCTTTTCTCCTTTTTGGATCATACGGACCAGCCGGTTGTAATCTTCTGTCGCGACGGTCATCTGCGGCGGGACGGCGGGGGCATTGGTGGACCAGGCGCGAGGGCTGTCGCTGAAACTGAAGCGGTTGGTGCCTTGGGATTCCGGCAAAGGCACTGAGGCGGCCGCCACGAACAAGGTACCGCCGTCGCCCATGGAGCTGGGGCTCACTACCAATGCCGCTCCTTCGGCGGCGAGGAAAGAGAGGAACCGCGGGCCAAAACGCCCCCGAGCAAAAGGTGGCGGCGGGTTCGACTGGGTTGAACCCGACGGTGTGGTATTGGCCGCGCGCGGAGGTTGGCTGCTCCCCCGGTCGCCGACGCGGAACCCAGGGCCGGAGTCGGAAGGCGGACGAGTGAATGGCGGTGGTGGGCCACCGCGGGAGGTCAATGGGCGTGGGGCGCCGGCGTTGGCCAACCTGAGGAGGTTGGTTTCCACCAGGCGAGTGGCCAGAGGCTCAAATCGGGGCCTCAGGTCGCGCGTACGGCCATTGAGCACGATAGCGCCTTTGAGCTTGCCTTTGTATTGGTCCAGCTCGGCGGTAGTTGAGGCATCGAGGTACACCACATCGGCGATCAGGGGTTTGTCCAGCCCGGGCGACCAGGCGGCAGGGAAAGCTATTAGCGGGATGCCCTGGGGCTCGACGACCTGGGCCGAAAACCGCTTCAGGGACCAACCCCTTCCGAACGGCCCCCAGGCTTCGAGGTGGGCGTTGGTGAGACCCCAGCTCGCCATTTTGTCCCGCGTCCACTCGTTGGCCCGTTTGTGGTTCGGTGAGGCGGTCAGCCTTGGCCCGATCACCTCGGTGAGATAGCCCAGTGTCTCCATGACCTGTGAATGGTTCAAACCTTCGTCACGGATTTGGGCAATGACGTCGTTGGTTTTTGGAGGCGGCGGCTCTTGCCCGAAGAGATCAGCTCCGAGGCTGAACCCCATCAGAAAGCAAGTGAACATCGCTCGGCGGCCCCTGGAAAAACTAAGTGGCATATGGATTCATTTGGTTGTAGCAGACTGACGGCGGTTAGCGACAGAAAAAGATTCATTGGCGGCGCAGGAAAGTTTCCAGGCCCGCGAGATCGTCGGTGTTGATCAGGTCCACGCCCGCTTCACGGGCGACCCTCCAAAACGGCGGCTTGTCGGGCGCGCCCCAAAACCGGACGGTGCGGCCCTGTTGATGAGCGCGCACGACAATGTCCTTGAGACGGGTCATTTCCTCGACCGGCATGTCGCCGATCCCCCTCCACTTAAACGTGCGGTACCAATAACCGCTAATCCATGGGATGAGCGCCCGAGGCTCCGTCGAGTCAAGGTCCGCCAGTTCACCGTCCAGGGCCGCGAAACGCACTCGTTCTCCATGGAACATTTCCCGGGAGCGATTGCCGCTCAGGATCACTGAGACCGCGTTAGAGCGGGTGGCGCCGGCGGCATAAGTGGTAAGCATCGCAGTGTAATTCGTGAGTGTGGACCGCAACACGGGATAGATGGCGGCCCAATCGGTTTTCAGGTCGATGAGTAGCGTGAACTCAGGGCCGTCGGGAAAGATGCGGCCATTGTTCTGATGGAACCGCTCGGCCAGAGGATCCAGGTAAAGGGTCTCCAAAGTGCGCTGAGCCTGCACCTTGCTGCGGTCGTGCGCAACGAGCAGCCGCCCATCCACGAGGTAAATATCCGCCTCAACGCTGCAAAATCCATGGTCGAGCGCATCAAATAGCGGTCGGGGGCGAAGGTAATCGTTGTGAGAGTGAGCGTGGAGCAGCGGTTCCGGCGGAGCGCCAGGCGCCGGGATGAGGCCCAGCAGGCACAGGCTGAGACACCCAAGCTTGAAAATCCCGGTTCGAGGGAGAAAAGAAAGCGGGTTCATGCGCCAGGTGAATTGTACGCCGGGCGTCGTGGGAGTGGCGAGCTGATTCCGGCTCTTTCAATGGCCGGCAGGATCGGGTAAGCGTGTCATACGCATGCACGTCATTCTAGCGGCTGAAGATTCGGAAGCTGAATTGCAGTTGGAGCTGCAGGCGTCGTTTGCGGGCGCCGTGGCACGCAGGCTGCCGGCCGGTCTGATCGAGATAGACATTGACCTCGCCCAAGGCGAACGGCTGCCCTATCTGGCATTCGCACGACAGTTGTTGCCGAATGCGAAGCTTCTTAGAGTGGAGACCATCCGGGCCTGGGCTCAGGAGACCTACAGTGCCCTGCTTGCGCACTTGCCCGAAGGTGGGCCCTGGTCACTACATATTGCACCCTATTACGGGCTGCGCGCCGGCCACCACATGGGAGCACGGGCTTGGCACAGTTTCCGGCTGCTGCGTGAGAAAGGCGGCAGGAGGCCTCAAGTCCAGAATTTGAAGTCCCGGTTCCAAAGCCACGGGTCCAGGGTCTCGGACCCGAAATCCCGCGACTTGAGCCGGGAGCGGCTTGAGCCGCTGCCGGTTGATGCAGTGGCCGGGAAGCACCGGTGTGGTTTGATTCGAGAAGCGGTGCTGGAGCTGTTGCGGCAGAAGCGCCGTCACTTGCTCCGAGACCTCGTTTGCGACGCGACCCCTTTCGCCGCCGACCAATCACTGGTCCAACTGCTGCTGACCGCGCCGGACAGCGGTTTCGTGTCGGTCGCGATCGCACCGCTGCCGTTCGAACAACGGCATCTAATCTCAGCGTTCCCCAAAGGCGAGGTGCCGATCGCCAGGGACAAGGCAGCGCCCAGCAGAGCTTTCGCGAAGCTTCTGGAAGCGGAGGCGCGCCTGGGGTGTGCCATCAATGCGGGAGAAACGTGTGCGGATTTGGGGGCGGCACCGGGTAGCTGGACTTACGTCGCCGCCAACCGCGGGGCCCAAGTCATCGCCGTGGACCGTTCTCCTCTACGGGAGGACTTGATGAGCAACCCGCGACTTTGTTTCGTCTCGGGGGATGCTTTCCAGTTTACGCCACCCCAGCCATTCGATTGGCTCCTGTGCGACCTTATCGCCCCTGCCGACCGCACAAGCGAGCTGCTTCTCCGCTGGTTGCGGAACGGGTGGTGCCGTCGTTTCGTCGTAACCTTGAAGCTCAAGGACACAATGAATTCCGGCCAGGCGGAGCGTAAAATGAGGGGCGTGAACGACCTGCCCGCACTGGAAACGCTCGAGGTACTAAAGCGCGAGTTGCCAACTCTCAGCTCTGACCTGTACCTGACCCGCCTCTCAGCGAACAAGAAGGAAGTGTGCGCGTTCGGCACCGCGCACGGTCAATAATGCCGGTGCACCCTGCCAGCGATTTCGCATCGATTCATGACCCCTTCCCCGCTATCCTCGAGGCTCAATTTGGAACAATACTATGGCTGTAGAAATCAACGTCACTTACGAGGGCGGACTGCACTGCGCCGCGACCCATGGACCTTCCACGCAAATCCTAAACACTGACGCCCCGGTGGACAACGGGGGGAAGGGCGCGGCTTTTTCTCCCACCGACCTGGTGGCCACCGCGCTGGGAACCTGCATGGCGACCGTAATGGGACTGGTGGCCCAACGCAACCAACTGGACATCGGGGGATTGCAGATCCAGGTGATCAAGGAAATGACAACTGATCCCGTGCGGCGAATCGGAGCGCTGAAGGCCCGGCTGGTCTTCCCCGCCCGAAAAACGCTCTCGGTCGCTGACCGGGCCAAGCTCGAGGCTGCCGCCAGGACCTGTCCCGTCAAACAGAGTTTGCATCCGGACGTCAAATTACCCATCGAATTCGTGTATCCGGACTAGCCGGGTCGATCCGGTTTGGCATTTGTCCTTGTAGGGCGTCCAACGTTGTGTCAGAACCTCCACCATGAAACCGCCCAAAGAAAACCCCGCGTCAGGTTCTACCTCCCCCGAGGCGCCGCAATCTCCGCCGGTCAGGGACAATTGTCCCCTTCCCTCCCGACGGGACTTCCTGAAGGTGACGACCGCCGCCGCCGTGCTTGGTGGCACTGCGGAAACAATGCTCGCCGCGGCCGAAACGTCGGCTTCGCCCGCCGCAGGCCTCGCGTCCGCGCTCCCCACCGGAAAGGCCATGGCCTTGGCCGAGCGATTCGGCAAATTCCTTCGCGTGACTGATGTCACCGACGGACTGGACGCCGTTGGTCGGGCCGACTTAACGCTGCTGGACCCGGCGATTCGACCGCTATGGATGGGGACGAGGTTCTGGGGTCCGGCGCTGACGCTGCGCGTCGTGCCTACCAACCGGCGCATGCCCGTGGTCGATCGCAAAGACGCACTGCGACAGCACGCCATCTGGAACGAGATGGGCGGCATGCACGCCCGGCTCGACGTGAAACCCGGTTGCGTCATCGTCACCTCGACCAACGGCGCGCGGGAATGCGGGTATTGGGGTTCAAACAATTCGATGGACATGCAATCACGTGGCGTGGTCGGAATCGTCACTGATGGTTTCGCGCGGGACACCGATGAGATCATCATGCAGAAGAACCCCGTCGCGTGCCGCGGCATCGGCCGGACGATCATCCCCGGGCGCGTGGAACTCATGGACGTCGACGTCCCCGTGGGCTGCGGCGGAGTACTGGTGCGGCCCGGCGATATTATCGGCTGCGACTGGGACGGGGTGATCGTCGTGCCGCTCGAGGTGGCGGAGGACGTACTGTGCGTGTCCGCCCGGATCGCGGTGGACGACAAGAAGGCGCGCCGGCGACTGTACGAGAAGCTCGGCAAGAAGCCCGACGAAACCGTGGATTGGGAAGCCGCAGCCGAGTTCTACAAAGACCTGCTTTAGACCCTCTCTACTCGGGAGGACAGGGATCGAACCGCACCGTCTCGATCAGGCGGTGGCCGGCGGCCGCGGTTCGCCGGCGAAAACCCTGAGGAGTTTGGCGCCTGCCGAAGCGGCGGCGAAGCCGGCCCCGATGCTCGCAGGCAAGAGGCAGAACTCACCGGGATTAAGCCGCACCATTTCGCCGGCGCCGCTCACCGCCAGACCGCCCTCGAGCAATCCCAGGATTTGCAGGACCCCCGGATCGGAATTCCAGTTCGCACCCGCCGCCGCCTCCACCAGGTCCACGGTGAATAGCAGGTCGGAAACCAGCCGCTGAGTCGGCTGTGGCTCTTTCGCCAGCGGGGTCCGAACCACCAACGCCGGTTCGAAGTCGTTGAAGTCGATGCTCGCCAGCGATTCGGCGACGTGGAGTTGGCGGGGTTTGCCATCCAGACCGACGCGATTCCAGTCAAACACGCGATAGGTGGTGTCGGAGTTTTGCTGAATCTCGAAGATCACCAAACCGGCGCCGATGGCATGGACGCGCCCGCTGGGCAGGAACATCGCGTCGCCGGCGCGAACCTTGACGCGGTGGAAGGAGTTCGACACAGTCCCCTGCCGAATGTTTTCCTCGAACGCGGCCCGGGTGGTCCCGCGTCTCAGCCCGACATACAACTCCGAACCGGGCGCGGCGTCGGCAATGTACCACATTTCCGTTTTCGGCTCACCTCTCAGCCTGCGAGCCTCGAAAGCGGGCGGATGGACCTGGAGCGAAAGCTTCTCCCGCGCATCAAGTATTTTAATAAGTAGCGGAAACCTGCCGTTGTGCGGTTGCGCGGACCCAAGGAGTTCCCGGCGGTAGTGGTCGACCAGCCAGTGCAGGTCGCGACCGGCGAGGGGGCCGTTGGCCACGACGCTCGAATCTTCGGGACGGTCACTCACTTCCCACGATTCGCCAATCGGCCTGCCTGCCGGGAGGGCTTTGCCATAGAGCGCTTGAAGAGTGCGCCCGCCCCAAATGCGTTCCTTCAGGATCGGGCGGAATATCAGCGGGTAGAGCATCCGTGGGGCAGAGTCGCTCAGGAGGTCCGCCCCGATTTTGCCGCTGGTTTGCCGGCGGATTTGGCCTGCTTTTCGTTGAAGTGGCCGAAACTGCGAAATTTGGCATAGCGCCGCTTTAGCATCTCCGGAACCGGAAAGGCCAGGAGCTCGTCGAGGTGCTTCACAAGCGTGTTCTTGAGACTCGTTGCGGTCTTGTCGGGGTCCGTGTGGGCGCCGCCAAGCGGCTCGGGGATTACTTCATCAACCAACCCCAACTCGAGCAGGTGGCGGGCCGTGATTTTGAGCGCCTCGGCGGCCTTGGGGGCTGCCGTCCGGTCTTTCCATAGAATGGCAGCGCAACCCTCAGGGCTGATGACGGAATAGTAAGCGTTTTCCAGGATTAACACCCGGTCAGCGACACCAATCCCCAAGGCCCCCCCCGAACCACCCTCACCGATCACGGCGGCGATGATCGGCACCTCGAACAGCATCATTTCCCTCAGGTTCACCGCAATCGCCTCTGCGATGTGCCGCTCCTCCGCGCCGATGCCGGGGTATGCTCCCGCCGTGTCGATCAGCGTGATGATCGGCAGCCGGAACTTGTTAGCGAGCTTCATTAGCCGCAGCGCCTTGCGGTAACCCTCCGGGTGGGCCGATCCGAAATTGCGCAGGATGTTCTCTTTTGTGTCTCTGCCCTTCTGTGTGCCGATCACCATCGTGCGACGAGACCCGAGGCAGGCAAAGCCCCCCACTACGGCGCGGTCTTCGGCGTACAGTCGGTCGCCGTGCAGCTCGGAAAAGTCCGTGAAGGCGGACTCGATGTAGTCCAGCGTAAAAGGGCGCTTCGGGTGCCGGGCGATCTTGATGCGGTCCCACGCACTCAGGTTCATGAAAATCTGGCGTTTAGTTTCCTCGAGCTTCCTTTCAATCTGGGAAACCTCTTCCTCTACGCTGATCCCCAATGAGTGGGTTTCGGGGTGTTTCTTCAGCTCCTCGAGCTTGCTCTGCAACTCAGCAATCGGCTTCTCGAAGTCGAGGTGATGTTTCATCGGCCGGCCAGCTTAGTCGTTGGGCACCGCCTAGGCAACGCACTTTTCACCCCACGCGTACAAGCAAAGAGCCGGATTTGCATCCGGCTCTTAGTGGTGATGAGGTTTATACGCCTTCACCCAGGCGCTCAGAAGGGTAATGCGGCCAACTATTTGCTCGCTGTTCGAACCGCATTACAAGCAAAACCTCTATACTAACCCTAAACGAACAGCGAAATCTTCTTCGCGCTACACCTTTATAGATACACCACTCGAGCGAGTTGTTCAAAAAGATTTTTTTGCCGGCTCAACCTTCGGGCGATTTAATGCAAGACAACTGCGTGACGATGGGAGGACCCGTAAGAACAAAGACCGGCGATGGGCTCCGGGCCAAAGGCACGCTGTTGCATGCGAACCGGTTACAGCTCGGTTCTCCACTTGCCTGAGCGCCCGCGTTTGAATCCTTCTCGTTTGTTTTTCCCTCGAGGCGCCCTGCCGGCTCGGCCGAAAGGACGATTCCTCCCCCTCGGGGCCTGCAATTCTCCACGGGACCCCTCAGTTCGCGGGCAAAAGATCAGTAAAGATTTGGACTCGAGAACAGACGTCCAGCAGCCGCCCAAGCGGCGTGCTGGCCGATTTGGTCAATGACTCCTTGAGGGCCGTTTGCTTGCCTGGACCCGAGGCCAGCACCCAGATCCTTCGGGCCGCAGCGATGGCCGGGTAGCCGATTGTGACTCGGGCGGGGGGTGGCTTTGGCGCCACAACCGGACGAAACACCGCCGGATCGGCCATCATTTCCATCGGCTCGTTGGGAAAAAGCGACGCCACGTGGCCATCCTCCCCCATCCCCAGTATAATCAGGTCAAGCACCGGCTGCTCCGCCTGGCGGGGCACGCCGACTCGCCACAACTCGGCCGCGGCTTCATCGGCCGCTCGTGCGGGGCTCAACTCGCCGCGAATCCGGTGGACTCGATCTTCAGGAATTCCGAGGGGCAGGAACAGACGGTCCCGCGCCAGTCCGTAATTACTCTCTGGGTGTTCTGGTGGGACGCAGCGCTCGTCCCCCCAAAAGAAATGAATGCGATCAAGGGCCCGCTTTTCCGGGCGCGGCGGCCCGGCTACAGCGCTGAAAAACCGGCCCGCGATACGACCACCCGCCAGAGCGACATGCAGCCGAGGGCACGACTCGCTATTGGCGAATGCAAGGAACCGCCTTGCCGCGCCGCACGCGAGCTCTTGCGCCGTGTCGAATCTTGTCAGCTCGATATTGCCCCCGGTCATCGTCGCTCCGACCACCTTCCTCGGCTCAACATTCAAGTATTTCCCCGTCTCGCCCGTTCCGCCGCCGCCAACGCCAGCTCACCATTTCCGGCTAAGGGCTCGTGCCACACATGGCCTTCCCGGCTCAACAGGTCGTCAGCCGCGACCGGCCCCCACGTCCCGGCGGAATAGAATTCCCGGTTGGTCAGCGGTTTGTCGTCCCAGCCCGCGCGGATGGAATCGACGATCCGCCAGGCGGTTTCCACCTCGTCTCGCCGAATAAACAACGTCGCATCTCCGACCATCGCCTCGAGCAGCAAGCGCTCATAGGCTTCAGGCGTGTACGCTCCGAATTCGGCATCGTAGCTGAAGTGCATGCGCACGGGGCGAACCTCGAGACTGGTGCCGGGGACCTTGCCGTTAAATCGCAACGTGATGCCTTCGTTTGGCTGCAAGCGCAATGCCAGCGAATTTGCGTCGAGGTTATGGGCGCACTGCGCGGCGAACAACACGTGCGGCGTCGGCCGGAATTGCACCCGCACCTCGCTGGCACTCGCCGGCAGGCTCTTGCCGGTGCGCAGGTAAAAAGGAACGCCGGACCACCGCCAATTGTCGATTAACAGCTTCAAGGCGACAAAAGTTTCGACGTTCGAATCCGGTTTGACTTTGAGTTCCTGCCGATACCCGACACGCATCTGGCCGTCAACCTTTCCGGCGAAGTATTGACCGCGTACGACCTGCCGCGCGACGTCCTCGGCATTCATCGGACGAATGGAACGCAGCAGCTTGACCTTCTCGTCCCGGACGGCTTCGGCTTCCAATGAAACCGGCGGTTCCATGGCGATGAGCGAGAGGACTTGCAGCAAATGGTTCTGAACCATGTCCCGAAGCGCGCCCGCTTCCTCATAATAGCCGCCGCGCTCGCCGACACCCAGTTCCTCGCTGACCGTGATCTGCACGTGCTCGATCGAATCCCGGCTCCATAGCCGCTCGAAAATCGCGTTCGAGAAACGGAACATCAAAATGTTCTGGACGGTTTCCTTGCCCAGGTAATGGTCGATCCGAAACACCTGATCTTCGGAGGCAAAGCGCGTGAGTTCCTGGTTCAGCAGGCGGGCGGATTCGAGATCGTGGCCGAACGGCTTCTCCACAACGATTCGCTGCCATCCCGTGCCATCCCGCCCGCTCTCATCGTGCAGCAGGCCGGCCCGTCGCAGTTGCTGCGCGACGATTCCGAACTGGCTGGGCGACGTTGCGAGGTAAAACAGGATATTCTTCCGCAAGGGCTCAGCCCCAAACGAATCTAGATCGTTTTCCAATCGTTCGTAAGCGCCCATATCGGTCAGGTCGCCCTGGCGGTACACCACATGTCCGGCAAAGTCCCGCCAGACTGCTTCGTCGACCGGTTTCGTCCGCGAGAACCGGTCCAAATCCTGGCGCAGCTCCTGCCGCCACGAGTCGTCGGACTTCTCGCGCCGCGCGAAACCGATGATGCGGAACTCCGGCGGCATTTGCTTCTCTTTCGCGAGGTGATACAGCGCCGGGATCAGCTTCCGCGCTGTCAAATCGCCACTGGCCCCAAAGATGACGATGGAGCACGGGTCAACTGGCTTTCGAGATTCTCCCGGCCGGCACGGGCCGGCGCTTTCAACTGCCAGGGTTTGGTTCACGTGCGCAGCATCGTCGACGTCGCCGGAAATTTCAACTGTATGTCCCGGTTTCAGCCAGGGAGGCGCAAGCGGCACCCGAACCGCGCGAAAAAACGCGCTCTCGTTCGTTCCACCCTTGAAGCCAACCGGATCCTCTGCCAGGGTAAACCCGATTGGATTTGGGAGGCCGCAGGAAAGCGCCCAGCCTAAGTGCGAGCCTCCGCCGCAAGATCTCATGAAGAAGTACTGGCACGTGTTAAATATCGGTATTCAGAACAATCTGACGTACCGGTTCAATTTTCTTGCGCGCACGGTCTTCGGCTTCATCCCGTTAGTGGCGGTCCTGTACGTCTGGCAGACAATCTATGAAGGCAAGGGCACGGGGGCCATGGTGGGGGCGTATTCCTTGGGCCAGATGATTTCCTATTACCTGCTGATCACGCTGGTCGATGCGCTGACGGCGGTAAACGAAGACGACTGGCAAATCGCCGCCGACATTAAGGACGGCAATATCAGCCAGTTCCTGCTGAAACCGCTGGACTACCTTGCCTTCCGGCTCTGCCTTTTCTTCTCGGGCCGCCTTACCTACCTGGCTGTCGCCGCCATACCCCTGGCGGTCTTTTCGCTCTGCCTGCGCCGGTATTTCGTTTTTCCCGCGGACTGGGCGACCTTCGGTCTTTTCCTGGTTTCCGTCGTTTTGACCGCGTTGTTGCAGTTTTTCATTTCCTACGCGTTGGCGATGCTGGCCTTTTGGGTTCTGGAGGTCTCCACCTTTATCTTTATTGTGTTCGCTTTTGAATATATCGCCAGCGGCCACTTGTTCCCGCTCGATATTCTGCCGCCGGGTTTGCAGCAGGCGCTTTACCTCACTCCCTTCCCCTATCAACTTTACTTCCCGGTCAGCATCTACATGGGCAAGGTGACGGGGCCGGAGCTTACGCACGGCTTCTTAATCCAGCTCATCTGGGTACTGGGTGCCTACGGCCTGGCCCGTTGGATGTGGGCGCGCGGAATTCGCCATTACTCAGCGGTTGGAGGATGAGCTTCATGGACAGACAGGACAAGCTAAGGGCAGAAGCGAACGACGGTCCCGCCTCGCCGGGCAAGACCGTGCTCCGGTATCTGGGGGTTTACGGCGCGCTGTGGAAGAACTCCGTTACCCGGGAGATGAGCTTCAAAACGAACTTCCTCCTGTGGATCGTCGTGGAGCTATTGTGGTTTGGCTTGCAGCTCAGTTTCATTGCGGTCCTGTACTTACAAACAGATCACATCGGCACCTGGACCAAATGGCAGGTGGTCATGCTGATCGGGGCGAGCCATTTCATTCAGCAGGTGTTCCAGGCTTTCTTTCTGATCAATTGCGCGAATCTTTCCGAATTGGTGCGCACGGGCAAACTGGACTTTCTTTTACTGCTGCCCGTTAACACCAGGTTTGTCGTCTCGTTACGACAGGTTGACCTGGGCGCCTTTGTCAACGCCGGCTCCGCGCTCGCGGTTATGGCTTACGCCGCCAAACAACTGCACTTCGTTCCAAGCCTGCCCCAGGCGCTCGCCTTTTTCGTGCTCTGCGCGGTCGGAATCTTGATCCATTATTCGCTGATGTTTCTACTGGCGAGCATCAGCTTCTGGACGGTGCGGGCCCAGGGCATCGTCTGGGGTTATTACAATTTGTTCCAGGTTGCGCGCATGCCCGACGAGGCCTTCCGCGGCGTATTCAAGGCGGTTTTCACCTTTGCAATCCCTATGCTGTTGGTCTCGAACGTGCCGGTGCGGGTGCTGGTGAGCAAGCTGTCGGACGCGGGTCCTCTGCTGGCCCTGCTGCTGATGGGCTGCGTGTGTTTCGCGGTTTCCGAGTGGGGTTGGCGAACTTCCGTGCGCAGATACACCAGTGCCAGTTCGTGAAGTCTTTCGTTTCGGCCGGCTTTCAGGTTTCGCATCCGGGAGCCTACCGCGCGCGCGCATGAGTAGCCCGGACCGGTATCCGCTCAGTCTTGGGTCGGAGCGCCGATTTTTAATCGGCTTAAGCGCGCCGATGGCCGCGTGTAAGCCGAGTGCAACTCGGCGCTCCGACCCAAGACTGAGCGGATACTCGGACCGATTGAGTTGCTTTGACAACGCCCCGGCTTGCCGCTTCACTGGAGCCTGACTCATCCGACCCCAGGCCGATGACGATGATACCAGAGCAAGCGCCCCTTCCCGAACCCCCTCGCGAGGCAGCGCAGGCTTATTGGCCGACCTCAAAGCAACTCGTCGCATTGCTGGCCGGCTATTTCGCCTTGCAGGTCTTCTTGCGGGTGATCAGCTCCAACAGTGTCGACCTCGATGAATCGGAAGCCGTAGTGCTCAGCCAAAAATTCAGCTGGGGTTACGCCACGGACCCGCCCCTGTACATCTGGCTGCAGATGCTTCTATTCAGAGTGTTCGGCACCTCCGTGCTCGCACTGTCGTTGCTCAAGAATTTGCTGTTGTTCTCGACTTATGTGCTCACGTTCGCCACCGCGCGACTCGTGACGCGCAGCCCGGTGGCCGGCGTTGCTGCGGCACTTTCATTATTCTACATACCCTCCATCGCCTGGGAATCGCAGCGCGATCTAACCCATTCGGTCCTCTCAGCGACCCTGTCGGTAGCCACCCTGTTTTCATTTCTCAAGCTTCAGGACACCAGGGGTCTCCGCTGGTATATCGGCTTCGGGTTGTGTGCCGGATTCGGTTGCATTTCGAAATTCAACTATGTGCTTTGGCTCCTGGGACTGCTGCTCGCGGGATTCGTGCTGAATGCCACCAGGTCCGCCCTGCTCAACCCGCGCCTGCTGCTGAGCGCCGGCATCGCGCTGCTCATTTTCCTGCCCAGTGGCCTGTGGATGCTCGAGAATCGCGATCTGGCACTTCTGACTTCCTCCAAGCTCGAGTTCAAACAGTCTCTCTCCTGGATTCAGGTCACCGGGTTGGGCCTCAAGAACCTCGTTCAGTCGATGATCTCATTCACTGCCCCGTTGAGCCTGATCTACTTGCTGTTATTTTCGAGGGCCCCTGCCCGGATGGCCCCACCGGCTGCGGAGAGACCTGCCTATCGCCAGCTCATCTTCACATCCTGGGCAATCATTGGATTCGTGTTGGTGCTGTTGGTCGTTTTCGCGCGAGCGACGGGATTTAAAGAACGCTGGTTCCAGCCAATCCTGGTCATGCTGCCCATTGCGGCCGTGGCGCTGGTGCAAGCTCGTCTTGATCCGTTGCGGCTTAAGTGGATCACCGGGCTGACCCTCGTCGTGATGGTTGCCGTCGCCACAGTCATGCCCGGACGTCTCCTGGTCGCGGAGCGCCTGAAACGGGAGGAACCGCTTACTCGCCCGTACGCTCAGATCGCCAAAGCCATTCGACCGCTGGTGCCGCCCGATTCGCTGCTGCTGTGCGATAGCAAACTCCTCGCCGGCAACCTGCGGTTAGGCACGCTCCACGCAACGCAGCTCTATATCGAGCTGTTGCCGTTATTCCGTACGAATTACACGCATTGCTTTCTTGTTTGGGATGCCCGACGAAACGACGCACCGCCGGACCACCTCAGCCTCTGGGCCGAAGCGCACGGTGCGCGTGGCCCGACACCAACAAAACCGCGTTTTTTTACGGAATCGTATCGGTACCATAGATCGAAGGTCTTCCGCATCGGCTGCTTGCAGCTCTATTGAGGCGGTCACCCCTCAGTCTTGGGTCGGAGCGCCGAGTTGTACTCGGCTTAAGCGCGCCGACGGCCGCGTGTAAGCCGAGTGCAACTCGGCGCTCCGACCCAAGACTGAGGCTCAACTTGCTCCACCTGCAGAATGTCAGTAATCTCACCTCTCATGGGCT
>DATDCV010000410.1:0-4471 GCA_036524155.1 Verrucomicrobiia bacterium | reverse complement strand
GCCGGTGGCGCGCCTGCGTGCCGATCTCCTTCAACATGGCCCCCTTCTTGCCGATGACGATGGCCTTCTGCGAGTCGCGCTCCACGCGGATGAGCGCGGCGATGCGCACCAGGCCGCCGTCCTCGCGCCGGTCCGACTCGTCGAAGGCCTCGACCTCGACGCCCACCGAGTAGGGCAGCTCCTGCTCGAGCAGTGCCTGAACTTCCGCAACGATAATCTCGTTGGCCTTGCCGGTGAATTGGTACACGTCTCGGTCCCCCGGCTTGTCTATACGCCCGTTCATGATGATCGGGAGCGTTACCTTTTGGGCGCTTGCCGGAGTATTGTTGGGCTCCTGGTCGAAGCCGTCGGGAAGGGTATCGACTGCAAAAGGCACGTGGTTGGAGATGAGTTTCTTACTGTCGGCCGCCACCGAATGGATCCCGGGCCTGGCGTCTGGCAAAGGCGGTACCAATTCCGCGCCGGCCAGATTCCAACCTTTCATCGCCGGCTTTGCCTGCTTTCCGGCTTGTTGGCCCAACGGGAAGACGCTGGTAATGAACGGCACCTCGCCGATCGTGATGCGATAGACAAAATCCTCGCGGCCGCGATACAGGCTGTCGCGGACTGCAAACACATATTCCCCATCGCTGGGAACCTCATAGAGAATCGTCGGGTCCGGCTTGAACCGGTAATCGTCGGCGTAGGCCACCTCCTTCCCTTCTGCGTTGTACAGCGCCAGCACCGGCTGAAACCAGCCGGGAACAGCGTCGGCAATGAACGGCACCAGTTGGCGCCCCAGAGTGGTTATGATCAGACGCTGGCCTTGCCGCGCTTCGAACCGATAGCGGTTAATCTCCCCCGAAGCGATCTGGCCGTTTACGGTGCAGGGCACCGTAATTCGATCCTCCACCTCGCCGGGCAGCCGGCGGCGGAGCGCCTGTGCTTCCTTACCCAGCACCTGCAAGCTGGCGGTTACCATCGGCTTCCGCGAGCGCTCCGGCACCTGGCCGACATAAAACGCGAGCGGGTTGGAGACCCCCCGAAGTGTCACCAGTCGAATTTCCCGTTCTCCGGGTTTCGCGTCGGCAGCGACGGTGACCTCTACAATTACCAGCGACGCAATCGCCGGGCAGGCGGGTGTCTGGGTGAACTCGAGTGTCCGCTTCTCGATCCGGGCGATCAGTCGCCGGGCCTCCTCCTGCTTGGTCGCCCCCGCAGTCTGTTCGTTGGCCTTCGCCGCCTCGTTTGTGGTCGTGCCGGGCATCATGTCCGGGCGGTCGTCGCTCATCAACTCGGCCCGCGCCGATGCGGACAAAGTCTCGCGCCTCAAGACCCGGAGCTGTTCGTTGAGCAACTGCAGTTCCTCGTTGCTGAGCCGGAAATAATTTTCAGCAATCCGGGCGTGAGCACCCGAGCCGCTGACCAGCACCGCCGTGACATCATCCAGCCCTTGTCCCCCCAACCGGACCTGGAACGTCGTGCCCTGTTGTCCGCCTGCCGGATAAACGAAGCCGATGTAGGGACGGTTCTGGGCGATCGCCGCCGACGCCACCACCAACCAAAGGGCGATTGCTAGAAAACTGGAGGCTAGGGGCAGGGTCGAAACCCAATTCCCCCTCACCCCTACCCTCTCCCCGAGGAGAGGGCGAAGCTTCGGCTGCCGTTTCGTAAATTCAGCGATGCTGAGCACTCCAAATGCCGGTCGCAAGAGCTCCCTCTCCTCGGGGAGAGGGTAGGGGTGAGGGGAAACTCCGTGCAGCATCAAGCGCATATAATAGGAAACGGCCTTGATTTCACATAATCTCCTTCAAAACCCCCGCCGACTTCACGTCTTCCGAAGCTCCAGGCAGGACGAGAGCCTCCGCCCCCATTGGGTGGGCCAGCTTGGCCGTGGGGTCGATGCCCGCCAGAGCGTAAATGCTGCCCAGCAAGTCGACTGGATACACCGGGCGCTCCTTGACCTCCTCAGCTTTTGCATCGGACGCACCGACAACGCGCCCGCCTTTAAATCCGCCGCCCGCCACCAGCACGCTGAACACGTTTCCATAGTGGTTGCGTCCGCCGTTCCAGGGCGGCTGCCAGTCGATCTTCGGCGTGCGTCCAAACTCGCCGCAGCACCAGACGATGGTGCTCGAGAGCAAACCGTGATCGTGCAAATCCTGCAACAGCAGCGCCAGCCCCTGGTCCAGTTGCGGGCATTGCCGGCGCATGGTGGAAAAGTGGTTACTGTGCGTATCCCAGCCGGCCGGGTAGTTGATGACTATATAGGGTACGCCCGCCTCGACCATCCGGCGCGCGGCCAGGCAACTCTGGCCGAAAGTGTGACGGCCGTAGCGGTCCCGTAGTTCCGGCTTTTCCTGGGTGAGGTCAAACACTCCGCGACCCTGCCCCAGAATCAGTTCGTAGGCCTGTTTCCTGGCCTCGACCGAAGCGCCCACCTGCGGACTGGCGCTCATCGCCTCACCCATCGTGTTCAGTTTGTCGCGCAATTCGCTCCGGGCCTTTTGCCGGTCTGCCGTGATGCCTTTGGTGGTCACTCCCTCCACCTCGAAGCGCGCCGCGTTGGGGTCGCCCCCCGTCGCGAACGGTTTGAACAGGGGTCCCAAAAAGCCTTCCTCGGAAAACCGTCCCTGCGGTTGGGTCAGGACCACGTAAGGCGGGATCAAGCCTTTGTAATCCGGCCCTTTGAACAGCGCGAACACGGCGCCAATGCTGGGATAAGCCAGCCGTTCCCCGGGTGTGTGGCCTGTTTGCATCAGGTACGCGGCTGTTTCATGGCCGTTGTTGCGGTGGGTCATGCTCCGGATCAGGGAGTATTTGTCGGCTTGTTTGGCCAGGTTCGGGAACAACTCGCCAATCTGGATCCCTTCCACGTTCGTGGGAATCGCCCTGGCCAGGTCACCCATGTAATCCCGGCCCGCGTCGGGCTTCGGGTCCCAGGTGTCGATGTGCGACATGCCGCCCCACAGGAAGATCTGGATGACGGACTTGGCCCTGGCTGGCGCCGCTAACCTTTTACCCGCCGCGTCTGGCCCATCCTGCACTCCACAAGCTGCGTTGCGCACTCCGGCGAGCGCGCCGGCGGTGCTGAGTAAACCTACCCGCAGCGCTTCGCGCCTGGACATCGGGTGCTTCCACGGTTCCGACAAGTCGCCGCGCGGGCCGGGCGGTTCCCCACCCCGAGTCACGTTTGCCTTTCGGTTGTTCACGTCACCGGGAATGCCCTGCAGATCCGGATCAGCGTGTCTGATTGCGCCAAGGCTGGCTTTCATAGTCAATGACGATACATGAACTCCTCGCTGTTGATCAGCGACCAGGCAATGTCAACCCAGTCGTCGCGCGTTTTCGCCACGCCGGCCACGGCCTGCGCCTTGGCTGGTTGGCCCAGACTGCCGATTGGTCGTGACCTTGCCGCGGTGCCTGATTTGTCCGATTTGTCCGTCCTGTCTGATTTGCTCGGCTGCTCACGTTTAGCGGTGGACCCGCGCCCATAGGCCTCAACGGTCTTGACTTCGGCGGGTGTGGGGAATCGGGAGAGAATGGTGAGGTAAAGTTCCTCGAGGATTTCGCGCTGCGGCTTGCGGCCAAAAGCAACCAGTGGTTGGAGATTGGGGCCCTGTTCCAGCTTGCGCAGTACATCGGTTGAATTGAGCAGGTACAGCCACTGGGCAGGTGTCGGTTTGTTGTTCCGTTCATTCTCCAGGCCGGTGGCCCGCGCGGAGCGACCGAACAAAGCCAGGAAAGGGCTGGTGATGCTGCCGTCGGCGATCGCCACGGCCGGCATGCCCTTCGGGATATAAGTGAATGGCTCCGGGATGGGACTGGTATAAAGGTCCGAACTGCCGGTGACCTTGTTGATAGCGTCGCTCAAGACCTCGGCATCTAACCGGCGTGGCCGGTAGCTCGCGAAATTGGCTTCAGCCTCGGGCGAATGAAACCGGGGCATTGAGGTAAACTGGTACGTCTCCGAGCTGAGGATCAGCCGGTAGAGGCGCTTCAGATCGTATTGGCCGGCGACCAATTCCCGTTCCAGGTAAACGAGCAGCGCGGGGTTGCTCGGCGGGTTGTCGTCGCGAATGTCGTCGGGTTCCTGAATGATGCCGCGCCCAAGCAGCCAGGCCCAGACGCGGTTGACGATGCTGCGGGTGAACCAGGGATTCTCTGGCCTGATCAACCAATCGGCAAATACTTCCCGTGGATCGCGGTCCGGCCCCAATTTCACCCTTGTGCCATCAGGGAAGATGGCCTCCGAAGGCGCCCGGTTCGTCCAGGCAGGGACCGCCGACTGCGACGGGTTGGCGGTGGGCTGCCCGATGGCGGCCACGGCGGCTCGTCCGGGGGCGCTGTTCCCCGGACCCGCACTGGCGTCCAGCGGGTCCCAGAAAACATGCTCCTCCTTCCATTCGCCGGTGGGCTTGTACCCGATCTGGGTGAAAAACGCCGTCATTTGAGCCTGGCGATTCGTCGGCCAGGATTCCCACCGCGCCCC
>DATDCV010000409.1:0-18982 GCA_036524155.1 Verrucomicrobiia bacterium | reverse complement strand
ACGACCTGGTTTGCATCCATTTGCATGACCCGCGGGAGAGCGTGCTGCCGCCCGGTGGCCTCGTAACGGTGGAGGACGCCGAAACCGGCGAGATGCTCGAAATCGATTCCAGCCGCGCAGTCATCCGCGAAAAATTTGCCCGCAGCAATGCCGAGCGCCTGGCGGAGTTGGACCGCGCGATGCGCCGCGCGGGCGTCGACACCCTCAGCTTTAGCACTGCCGAACCCTTCGCCCAAACGCTCCAGCGCTTTTTTGAAACCCGGCGAGGCAGGAGACGAGGGTGATGTTGAAAATCCGAAATCCGAAATGGGAAGGCCGGACCCACGGGGTGTCCGGCCCACGCCGCGGGAAAACGTCTAAAAACCGCGCCTTGAGCACCGGCCGCGACGCATTCCAGCTTTTGGGTTCCGGATTTCCGATTTCGAATTTCGGGTTTCGGCTTTTGGTGTGGCTTAGTTTGGCTGTTCTGAGCTTGAGCACCCTCGCTGCCTCAGCACCGACCCCCGACGAAGAGAAGATCCCGCCGCTGCGGCCGCCGCGGGGCCCGATCCCAGCCGGCCTATGGGAGCAGTACGGTTTTTGGATGGTAGCCGGGGGCGTAGTGTTGTTATTGGTCGCCGCCGGAGCAATCTGGTTCCTGCTGCGCCCAAAACCGGCACCTCCGGTACCTCCGGCGACCGCAGCGCGCCAGGCGCTGGAATCCTTGCGCCAGCAACCGGAGACGGGCGCCATCCTGAGCCGCGTTTCTCAGGTTGTCCGGCTCTATTTTGGCGCAGCGTTTGGCCTGCCTCCAGGGGAGCACACCACCGCTGAGTTGTGCAATTCGTTGAATGCCGCGCAGGAACCTGGTCAGGACCTTGCCCGGCAAGTGTCATTGTTTTTACGCGAATGCGACGAGCGCAAGTTTGCACCTTCGCCGCGCCTGCCTCCGATGGGAGCCGTAGCCCGGGCGGACCGACTGGTGACGGACGCTGAGGCGCGACGAGCACAATTGCGTGCCCTGGCTGCGAGTAGCCAATCATCTCCACCTGGTCAGACTGCGGAGCCGAGCCCGCCTTCCACGGCAGGGAGCACGCCGTGAACAGCAATTTCCAATTCCAATACCCGTGGTTGCTGGCGCTGCTCGCACTGTTGCCGGTTTATGCCTTTCTACATGGCCGCATCGGCAAGTTGTCGGCGTTGCGGTTCCCCAGCGCGGACATTGCCCGGGCGGCGGGGGCGGCCGCGCGCGCGGCAGTCGGGCGTCTTTTGTTGTTTTTGCGAATTCTCACGGTCGGGCTGTGCATCATCGCGCTCGCCGGGCCTCGCTTCGCCAACGACCACACCGAAACCCAGGCCAGCGGCGTCGAGATCATGCTCGTCCTGGACCTCTCCTGGTCGATGATGGCTCTCGATATGGGAGCCCCAAAAGAAAGGATTTCTCGGTTCGATATTGCGTCCGAGGTGTTGGAAGATTTTATCCGTAAGCGGCCGAGCGACCGCCTTGGCCTGATCGTTTTTTCGGCGGTCCCCTACCTCGCCAGCCCCCTCACGCTGAACCATGACTGGCTCGTCGAAAACCTCCACCGCCTCCACGTGGGCCTCATTCGCGACCTGGGGACAGCCATTGGTGATGCGACAGCGGCTGGCGCAAAGCGGCTCAAGGACCTCAAGGACAGCAAAAGCCGGATCATCATCTTGTTGACCGACGGCGACAATAACAAGGGGGAGATCGATCCCGTCCCGGCCGCCCAAATCGCCGCCGCACTCGGCATCAAAGTCTACACGATCGGGATAGGCATCGAGCAACCCTGCGAGCTGCCCCAGTTTAATCCGTCCACCGGCAAACTCGAGCTCGACGCGAGCGGAAACATCATCCCCGGCATGATGCTCCAGCCCGCCAATTACGATGTCCTGGGCAAGATGTCAGCCCTTTCCCGCGGCAAATCGTACCGTGCCACCAATCGCCAGGAACTGCGGCGGATCTACAGTGAGATCGATCGGCTCGAGAAGACGGAAGTGAAGCTCCGCCGTTTCACGACATATCGTCCTTTGTTTCAATGGCCGTTGCTGGCCGCGGCGGGCTTGTTCGGGCTGGAAGCCCTACTGGCCAATACACGATTCAGGAGGGTCCCGTGATAAACGTTGGGCATCCTCATTTTGCCGAACCCGAATGGCTGTGGCTGGCAATTCTGGGGCCGATCGCGCTGCTGGCGCTTCAGCGCTATGCGGGTTGGCTCCGCCACCGAGATCTCGCCAGGCTGGCGGCGCCTGGTTTTCTTGCCGACATCACCCGCTCGCACAGCCCTCTCCGGCGCGCGATCAAAAACACCCTCCAAATCCTCGCTTTGGCCGGAATCGGGTTGGCCCTCGCCAGGCCGCAATGGGGCGAACAGACGGAAAAAAGCCACGTGTTCGGCCAGGACATCGTCTTTGTCCTGGACGCCTCCCGCAGCATGCTGGCGACCGACGTTTCGCCGAGCCGCCTCCAGCGCGCCAAACTGGCCATCCTGGATTTTGTCCAGCGCCAGTCCCACGGGCGGCTGGGGCTGGTTGCCTTTGCAGGACAAGCGTTCCTCCAATGCCCGCTGACGTTCGATTACGGAGCCTTCCACGATGCGCTGTCACTGATCGATGACCGGACCATTCCGGTCCCCGGCACAGACATCGGCCGCGCCCTCGAAGAGGGTTTTCAAGCCATGGACAAAGGGGACCGTCAAAGGCTGCTGGTGCTTCTCACCGACGGTGAGGACCTGGAAAAGGGCGGCGTCCGGATGGCGGAGTCGTTGGCTAAGAAAGGAGTCGTGGTGTTTACACTCGGCGTTGGCACTCCGGCCGGCGGCGAAATACAGATGCTCACCGACCAGGGCCGGCTGGAACTGGTCCGTGACGCCAAAGGCGAAGTGGTCCAAAGCCGCCTGGATGAGCCCACTCTGCGTGCCATCGCGGAAGCCACCCACGGAGCTTATTACCGTCTGGGACCCGTGGGAGAAGGTCTGGCCAAGGTTCGGCTGGCGCTAGAAAACCTGAAGGACTCGGCGGGAGCGAGTCCTGCCCGCAAACTGGGCGTTGACCGCTTCTACCTGCCAACCGCTCTCGCGCTAGCCCTGTTGGCTTTGGAATCTTTGATTGGCACCCGCCGCCATCTGACCGAAAGTGATGGTGTGCTCAACGGCAGGATTGAAACAAAGTGAAGCTCGATACCATAACACCCTTGTTCTGTATCCCTGCTACGTGGACGCCGCGGTGGAAGAGCACGGGTCCGCTAATTGCCGTTTATCTGGCCTTTTCCGGCGGGGCGCTCGCTGCACTCTCTTCTCCGGGCGCGCTTCCAGCCACTCCGCCTTCAACTCCCCGCGAATTCTTCAACGTCGGCACCGAAATGTTGCGTGCCGGCAAACTGAGGGAGGCTGAGGCGTTTCTGCAAAGCGTGCTGGCCGCGCAAAACGAGCGGCTACAGCCCCCGGCACTCTACAACCTGGGACACGTACGCTTCGCCCAGGGGATCGACGAATTGAAGAAAGGTCCGTCCGCTCGCTCCAGTCTCAGCCGGGCGGGCGGTGCGGACGAATCCGCTGACGGCGCCCTTCGCGAGGCTGAGGACGCGCTGGCCGGGAGTGACATCCAGAGAATGATTAGCGCCTACCTGCGCGGACGAGGCGCACGCCGCGACCTCAGGCAAGCCGCCAAAGCCGTTCGGCAGGCCATGGAAACCTACGGTACCGCCTTATCCCGCTGGCAACGCGCTTCGGGCGATTTCAAAAGCGCCGTCGAGCTGCGTCCGCACGACGAAGACGCCAGGCAAAACGCCGAAATTGTGGATCGCAGTATCGCCAAGCTGGTGGACAGCCTGCGCCAGTTGCAGCAAGCCGCCGCCATGATGGGCCAGAAGCAACAGGATCTGAAACAAAAGATGGAGCGCCTAAAAGGTCAAATCCCTGAGGACCAGATGCCACCCGGCGCGGCAGGGGACGACGAAGAGGATGAGGACCTTCCGAACGGGCCAAAGCCCGACGACAAGGAAAGCGCTGGCAAAGAGGGTGAACAACAGATGTCTCTTTCACCCGAGCAGGCAGGCTGGCTGCTTGAAGGGTTCAAACTGGACAAAGAGCGGCGCCTGCCAATGGGGCAAAACGACACAGCCGAACCCAGGAACCGTGCCCGAAAGACGTGGTAGCCATGTTCTGTCGCCGTCCATCCCGTTTCTGTTCGCGTTTCAATTCAGGCCGCCTGGAAATCGCCCTCGCGGACATGGGATTGAAAACGATTTCCGCAATGACCGGGCGGGTTTCGTGCATAATGATATTCGTGGCGGTGTGTCTGGCGCCTGCTCTTCCGCTCCGGGCTCAGCCGACCTCGCCACCACCCCAGGATCCGTTGATGTCACTCATGCTGTCGCAGCCCCGGATCAACGTAGATGCCCCGATCATGCCCACTGCGGTTTTTGATCCGCCAGTGGTCCGGCCGGGCGACCGCGCGACATACCGTGTGGTTCTTAACGCCCTGGAAACCTCAATTGAGTGGCCTGAGAAACCTCCCGGCTCGGGGAATCTGAACCTGACACCCGGCGGCCGCGGGCAACTGTTATCGATGGCCGGCGCTGGTCTTCAACCCAGCACCACATTCAATTACCATGTGCGCCCGGCGGCAACAGGCCAGTTCACGGTGCCGGCGTTCACCATAAAGGTCTACGGCATGCCGGTCACTATTCCCGCTGCACAGTTGGTGGTGACGCCTGATCCGCCGCCCTCAATCCCGCGACCCCAGGAGATTCTGCTGGAAATCCCAGCGACGAATATTTTCGTCGGCCAGGCTCTCCGTGTGCGGGTGCAGTCGCCGTCGGGACCAGGCGGGTTGGTCCAGGGGTTAGCGCAAGTCCAGGTAACCGGGGAAGGCATACTGGTCGATCAGGCAACCGCACGCGGGCGGGTGGATGCGCTGCCGCGCCGCGCCGCACCCGGGGCTGCCTTGACGTATGTCCACGAGTTGACTATCACACCGATCGCGACCGGCAAGCTATCCGTGTTCGCCCAGGGTTACGCTATGGGTAGCCGCGCCCTGAGCGGCGTGATCATCAGCGGCCCGGGGGTGATGCCGGGAGTGGGAGCCCAGTACACGCTGTTGGATTCAGACCCCGTCGCATTCGAGGTGCGACCGCTGCCACGCGAAGGCCAGTTGCCGGGATTCACAGGCGCAGTCGGTAGCTTCACGGTCGATCCTCCGCAAATGGCGACCAACTCCCTCCGCGTCGGCGACCCCGCTAGACTCATCGTCCGAGTGCGCGGCGAAGGCAACCTGGTGCGCCTCGTTCCTCCCCCGCCGCCGCGGGTGCGCGATTGGCAAGTCCTCGCAGGGCAAGCCGACCCCACCCACCCGCAGATCATCCAGGCACAGGGATTCACAACCTTCAGTTACACCCTGGTGCCGCTTAGCGAAACAGCCGTTGCCACCCCTGAGATCCCTTTCAGTTACTTCGACCCGGTTGAGGCCCGTTATGCCGATTGCAGGATTCCGTCTGTGCCGGTCAAGGTGGCCCCCGGCGCCATGCCTGTCGACCTGCCCTTGCTCGCCCAAGCCGAAACGCTGGCCGAACCTCGGGAAAAGGAGCCGGTTCTCAGCGACCTGGCCGTGAAGCCCGGCTTAACCGCGAGCAGCCTTGTGCCACTGCAACGCCGGCCCTGGTTTCCTCTGCTGCAACTTGCCCCTGCGGCTGCCTTTGTCGGGCTCTGGGGATGGGACCGCCGCCGCCGTTTTTTCGAGAATCACCCCGACGCGCTCCTGCGGATTCGTGCCCGGCGCGCCCTCCGCCGCCAAAAACGCATGGTTGAACGCGCAGCCCGTCGTGGCGACACTGCTGCGTTTGGTTCCGCCGCCGTCGCCGCGTTGCGCATCGCGTCTTCGCCCCATTACCCCGCTGAACCCCGCGCATTGGTCGGGGCCGACGTGCTTGCGCTTCTGCCGGAATCAGAACGCCGCGGTCCCGCAGGCGAAGTGGTGCGTCGATTCTTCCGTGTCACCGACGCGTCCCGCTTCGGCGAAGAAACGGCTGACCTCGGCGAACTGCTCAAATCGCGAAGCGACCTGGATAAACTCCTCGAACGTTTGGAGGCGAGATTATGGTAGCCCATTGCCTCCTGCGGCCAGGAAGACTGCCCTGTTTGCAGTTGGTCGTTTCCGCGCTGCTGTGTTTCGGAGCGCCCACCCAAGGTCGCTCGTCCTCCGCTCCCCCGCAGTTCCAGCAGGCGGCCGCGTTGTACCGCGCGGGGGATTTTGCGCAGGCAGCCGAGTTCTTCAGCCACGCGGCCCGATCCAGGCCGTCCTCGGGCGCGTTGCAGAATCTCGGAAACGCAGAATGGCGGAATGGTCGTGCAGGCTACGCCGTGCTGGCCTGGGAACAGACACTCTGGCTTGACCCTTTCAATACCTCGGCCCGTAACAACCTGCAGTTCGCCCGGAAATCCGCGCAACTGGAAGCCCCGGAGCTGGCCTGGTACGAGGTCGTCTCCACCTGGCTCCCGCTCAACTGGTGGGCGTGGATTGCCGGGATCAGCTTTTGGTTTGCGGTCGGAATCGGTGCGGGCCCCGGGATACTCCGGATGCGAAAAGCCGCCTGGCAGCAGGGACTGGCTGCCTTCGCCCTGGCGGTTTTTCTCCTGAGCGTGCCCGCGCATTTTGGCGTCGCGACACGCTCCCGCCTCGGTTTCGTTCTTGAGAAGAATACCCCCCTTCGTTTGACTGCTACCGAGGAAGCTCAATACCTCACGCGGCTGCAGGCGGGCGAACCTGCCCGCCTCGAACGCGTGCGTGGCCAATACATCCTGGTCCGCACCACCCGGGCCTTGGGCTGGATCCGGAAGGATCAGTTTGGCCTTACCTGTCCGCCTGAGTAGCCCCGACCGCGAAACATGGCAGACGATCAATCGAAACGGCTTCACGTGCCTTCCGGCACCAGTAGCGCCGCCGAATACGGGCCCCGGGCCCGACCGCTCGCCCTGGCGGTTCGGATCATCGAACACGCCTCGCGAGAGCGTCCCGCCGATCGAGTCTTACGAGATACTCTGAAATCGGAGCGTCATTTGCCTGCTTCGGATTCCGCAACGGTCAGCCGCTCTGTTTTCGCCTATTACCGTTGGCTCGGATGGTTGGAGCGCGCCAAGCCCCTTCCACAACAGGTGGAAACCGCTTCGGCCCTGGCAACAAGGTTCGCCGTCTCACCCGACAGCCTTTCTGACGCCGAGCTCATGCAACGCGCGGCTCCGGGGTGGCTCGGCGAGGAGGTTCAGATGACGGCCGAGTTCGCGCGGGCACTCCAAAGTGCGCCGCCGGTCTGGCTTCGCGCCCGTCCGGGGCAAGGCATCTCAACCGCCAACCTCTTGGGGGAATGCAGACCTTTCGGCTCCGGCGCTCTGGCGGAAGCACTTCAATACCTCGGTCACAAGGACCTGCTGAGCACACCCGAATTTCATCGTGGTTTGTTCGAACTGCAGGACCTTAGCTCGCAAGCAGTCGGTCTGATTTGCGACCCGAAGCCCGGCGAGGTCTGGTGGGACACCTGCGCTGGCGAGGGAGGCAAACTTCTGCACCTTTCGGATTTGATGCAAAATAAGGGTCTCATCTGGGGCAGTGACCGGGCGGCGTGGCGGCTGAAACGACTTGGAAGGCGCGCTGCACGCGCCGGTGTGTTCAATTACCGCTCCGCTCCTTGGGACGGCGGCGCAAAGCTCCCGACGCGGACGAAATTCGACGGGATCCTCGTTGACGCCCCGTGCACGGGCGTCGGCACCTGGCATCGCAATCCGCAGGCGCGCTGGACGACGAGTTTGGAGGATATCAAGGAACTTTCCGACATTCAGAGCCAGCTTTTGGCGAGGGCCTGCCTGGCCCTGAAGCCCGGTGGCAAACTCGTCTACTCAGTTTGCACCCTCACGCGTTCGGAGACCGTCAACGTGGTCATGCGATTTCAGAACGAATTTCCCCAGTTCGAGCCTCTCCTGATTCGGAATCCCTGCACCTCGCAGTCCGCGGCACAACAAACCCTACAAATTCCCCTGGAAGTGAATGGAGGGAATGGAATGTTCGTCGCAGCCTGGAGGAGAAAGAACGGCTAGCCCGGTCTGGACGGCTCCGCGACATGCTGCGACGCTGGGCTTGTTACCCGTCAGCGCTGATGCCCGGCGTTACCGCCCCGGCCCTATTTCTTGTCTTTACTCGCGCAACGGTAAAGGTCGTCGGCCGTCGGAATGGCGCTATCTTCCCAGGCCGCATTCGGACCGGCTGAGCGGATCAACACTTCGTTGTGAGAGAAGTAGAACTGGTAGGGCGTTCTCCACGGGTCGACAATCTCGCCTTTATCGTTGAGGTCGCTGCGGCGCACAGCCAGGATCAGCACCTTCTTCTCCGTCTGGCCGAGCAGCGCCTTGGCGATGGCAGCATTGTTGCCGGTGGGATAAGTGCCCACGAATTCTTTGTACTGCTGCAGCCCAAGGATCAGGTTGTCACTGTCGCTGTTGAACTTCGCGATTTTTGGATCCATGCGCTTGAGTGTCCAACCTTTAGCCACCCAGAGGACACCGGAGACGCCGAGGACTGCCAGCGCGATGATGAGGACTCGTTTCATAGTATCATGTGTTGGGCGTGGTTAAACGCCTCAACGCAGGTGTAGCACATGCAGTGCCGCTGCTTTCACGAATCACCAACTCCGCCGGCAAACGCTTGGGCTCCGGGCGAATTCCGCGCAACAGCTTCAGCATCGAGTCGACCGCTGCCGCCCCCAGGCGGTGCTTGGGCTGGCTCACCGTGCTCAGCGGAACACGAAAGTACTCGCTCAGCATCGTATTCCCAAATCCCGCGATGGACATTTCTCCCGGGATCCTAACACCTTGCTTCAGAAAAACTTCGGCACAGCCTGCGGCCACGAGGTCATTGACGGCCTGAACCGCCGTGGCGTCACAACCCTCGTGGATCATCTGGTGCGCTGTCTTTTCCCCGTCGTCGATCGTCCGCCCAGCCTGGAAAATCAGCTTTTCTTCCACATCCATTCCAGCTTCGCGCAACGCCTGACGATAGCCCTCAAACCTTTCCTGGCTCCAGGGAGAGGCGGGCGGTCCGCCCAGGAAGGCAATGCGCTTGTGACCCAAACTCAGGAAATGCGATGCCACCGCGTGCCCCGCCGACAGGTCGTCGGTCTCGACATTCACGAATCGCGCGCAAAAAGGCGCGAGATGGCCGAGCACTACCGTCGGCACCTGCCGTTCCAGCAGTTCCCGGTAAATGCGGGCTTCCGGTTCCATCCGGTAAACCGGCGAAAGAAAGAGGCCATCGACACGGCGCGAAAGGAAATGCCGAATGCAGGTCTCCTCGCGTTCGGCAAGATTCAAGGTATACGCCAGTAAAACGTCGTAACCCAATTCGAAAGACCGCTCCTGTATCGCCAGTAAAATCCGCGTAAAAATCGGATTCACCATCGAGGGAAGGATCAGACCAAAGAGCTTGGTGGTCCGCGTGCGTAAACCCTGAGCGGACGAGTCGGGAACGTAGCCCATTTCCTGGGCCAGAAGCCGGATCCGCGCCTTGGTTCCGGCCGACACGTCGGGTTCGTCCCGCAGCGCCTTCGACACGGTCATCACTGAAACTCCGGCTCTGATCGCGATGTCCTTTAACCGAACCATAGCAGCTCAGAGTATTGGCCCCTGCCCTTCAAGCTGGCAGCCCGGTCGCGGCCGCTCAGGCCCGGGCCCCGGTCTTTGGGTTTCGGCGTTCACAGGGTCGCCCCTCTCCAGTGAAGCTTGCGGCGCAGGGTGTCGCAAAACGAACTGCCGGCCAGGTGCATCAGCCTCACGCTCCGGCGGCTGCGGCGGATCCTCAACAAATCGCCCGCGGATAATTCGCTTATCACCTGGCCGTCGGCGCTAAGGATGGTGGCCGGCTTTTGGCTAATTACCCGAACTTCTACCGTCGCCGTATGAGGTATGATTAGCGACCGATGCGACAACGTGTGCGGACATATGGGCGTCAACTCAAAAACCTGCGCCGTGGGGAAAACCACGGCGCCGCCGGCCGCCAGTGAATAGGCCGTAGAACCCGTCGGCGAACTTACCACCAATCCGTCGCAGCGGTAGCTGGTAAGCGGGTCGCCATCCACACTTACCTCGAGTTCGATCAGGCGCGAGACAATACCGCGGCTGATCACGATATCGTTCAGCGCATCCTGTGCCACCAATCGTCCGTTGCACCTCCCGCTGGCCCGCAGCAGCACGCGAAGCTCAAAGGTAAACTCCCCTCTCCACACCCGTTTAAGCGCCGGGGCCAGTTCATCTGAAGGCACGGCTGTTAAGAATCCGAGGCTCCCGATGTTGACGCCGAGGATCGGCGTGTGCGAGCCGGCTATCTCCCGTGCCACTCGCAAAATCGTGCCGTCACCGCCGAACACCAGCAAAAGATCCACTTGTCGCGCCATTGCGGCGGCATCTGCCCAGGGAACGGGCTTCAGTCCCGTCCACTCCGCGGTGACCGCATCGGCAAAGACTCTTCGTCCCGCAGCCGCGGCGAGGCGCGCGGCCTCTTTGACAATCGACGCGCAAGCTGCCTTCCCAGCGTTTCCGATCAGCCCTACCCGCCTGATTTTTTCAGCCAGTCCGTTCAATCAAAGTTAGAAATTCTCTGTTTCCAGCCGGTCCCAGTACCGGCGATTCCGTCACACCCTGCCAGCGGAGGCCAGGCAGTGCCCCGACAAATTCACTCAATTCGAGCAGCACCCGCCGGTGAACTGCCGGATCCCGAATGACACCCGCACCTTTGTCGGCCTCGGCTTTGCCGGCCTCGAATTGCGGCTTGATCAGCGCTATGATCTTACCGGATGGCCGCAACAATGCAATCGCAGGCGGCAAAATCTTCCGCAGCGAAATGAACGAACAGTCAATCACGACCAGGTCCACGGGCGCGAACGACGGCGGAAAATGGCCGGGCGCCAACTCGCGAGCGTTCGTCTTTTCCATGACGACGACACGAGGATCCTGCCGGAGTTTCCACGCCAATTGGCCTTGGCCTACGTCGACGGCATACACCTTCGCCGCCCCCCTCTGCAACAGGCAATCGGTAAAGCCGCCAGTCGACGCGCCGACGTCAATCGCGGTCAGGCCGGCTGCCGATACGTGGAAGTGCTCCAGCGCGTGCTCGATTTTATATCCGCCGCGGCTGACGAACTTCTCGCCCTGGGCCAACTCCACGTGGTCGGATGCTTTTACGGCATCGCCAGGCTTGTGCGCCACCTGGCCATTGACGCGCACCTGCCCGGCCATCACCGCCCGTTTTGCCTTCTCCCGGCTATCGCACAGCCCGCGCGCAACCACTTCCTGGTCCAGTCGAGCCATTCCGACCTCTTATTCGGCCAGCAATTCCGCGCCGGCTATCTTGAAAGTGTAGGCATGCAGACACGAAAGCTGGTCGGGTTCCATCCGCGGCACGGTAATGACGAGATCCCTGCCCTCGGGGCTGAATTGGATCTTTCCGTCGCGTCCGAACATAGTCACTTCTGTTCCCGCCGTGACCTTCACGTTTTTGATGGTGATGGTTGGGGCCAGCCAGCCGGATGTAATCGCGTAGAGCACGTCCTGCTTCCGGGTGAAGAAAAGCTGCTTTGCGGCGATGCCTTTCTTCGGCTTTTCGCCAACTTGTTCCATCAGGTTGTACTCAATGCGAAACTCGCCGTATTGCTGGCCTGGCCGTTTACCTTCCGACCATTGGCAAGGCCGGCCTGCATATCGCGTGCCGTAGATCGCCTCGCCGTTCACCTTCAACCAGTCGCCAATCTCCAGTAACCGCTGCTGCATGATGACCGGGATGCGTCCATCGCCGGTCGGGCCGATGTCCAGCAGGAAATTTCCGCCGCGGCTGACCAGGTCGCACAGGACCAGGATCAACTCGTGCGCGCTTTTGTAATCGTCAATGTCCTCGATGCGGTTGTAACCGTAGGAATAGCCCATGCCCCGGCTTTCCTCCCAGGGGTGCGCGGCGTCTTTCAGCCCCGCGCCGTATTCCGTGGTGTAATAGCCGCCGTGGTGATGCCGCGCTTCCTTGCCCCAGCGGTCATTGATTACCACCTCATCCTTGCAGGGCGACTCGTTAAAAAGCCAGGCGAGCAGTTCCTCGCTTTTCCAATCGCTCGAAGGGAGGTCCCATTCGCCGTCGCTGAAAATGATCGCAGGCTTGTAACGGCTGACGACGTCCTTGAATTGGGGATGCATGTGCTGCGTCACATACGCTGCCCGATCTTTGAGCCAGAGTGGATTGAACCACTCATAGAGCGAATAGTAAAAGCCGTACTTCAAACCTCTCTTTCGGACAGCGTCTCCCAGTTCACCCAGCAAATCCCGCTTCGGCCCCACCACTGTCGCATTCCAGGGACGGCCCCACGTCCGACTGGCCTCCTCGCTCGGCCAGAGGCAAAACCCCTCATGGTGTTTCGATGTCGGCACGATGTACTTCGCCCCGGAGCGCGCGAAAATGTCGGCCCACTGCGCCGGGTCGAAAAACTCGGCACGGAACATCGGCGCAAAATCCTGGTAATTGAAATCTTTGCCGTAGGTCTTCGCGTGGAATTGCCACCAGGGATTGTCCGGCTTTTTATCAGCCATCCGGTTCCAGTACCACTCCGCGTACTCCTTCTTCACGCCCCAGGACGGAACCGAATAGACGCCCCAGTGTATGAAGATTCCGAATTTGGCATCGAGGTACCAATCCGGGCAGGGCCGCTTATCGAGCGATTCCCATTTGGCGTCGTACTTCGGATCTGCAGCACGCCCGCTGGCAGGTAAGAGGATGGCCAGGCCTGTTCCAATGATCAGAGCTGAGCGACAAATGGCTTTCATTTGATGCCTTCCTTGTAGGGCGAATCCCGCGCTTCGTCCATCAAAACCCGGCACGCCGGGGATCAGTGAGTTAGTCAGAAGCCATAGCAGAGGAATGGAGGCAAAGGAATGGGGACGACACGGCCGCGGGTCGGGGATAGCTGCGGATGGAAATCCAGTGTCAAAGCGTCACTGCGCGCTCCAACGCGTTAACGACCATCCCCGGAGTCAATGCCTCGGGCAGAACGATTGCCGGCGCACCCTGCTTTTTCGGAAAGACCAAAACCAGCGGGACGCCCGCCCGGTTGTAACGTTTCAACTCGTCCGTTATTTCAGGGGCAAAGCCGGTGTAATCGCCAAGAAACGCAGCCCCGTTCAACTCGCGGAGTTTCTGTTTAACCGAGGCGCTCTCCAATGCCGGTTTCACGATCGTGTTGCACGTAAGGCACCACTTGGCTGTAAAATCGACCAGCACCGGGCGTCCCTGGGACCGCGCTTCCGCTACCGCCGCTGGTGTCCAACGTTGCCACTGAATCCCGCCAGGCTCGTTTTCCACAGTGGAAGTCCCCTGCCCGACGGGTTGCCGCCAGCGCAGATGGTCCTCAAGCGCGAAAGCGTAGCCGCCGGCAAGAATGGCGACTGCGGCCGCGATGGCAATCCCAACATGGGTCCGGTTTCGCTGCGCGAATTCGCCGTAAACCCATGCCGCCAAACCGACAAATACGAGGAAGATCGCGAGCCAAAACGCGCGATCACCGTAATGCAGAGCTGCGATGCTGAAGAGCCACACGGCGGCAGCCAGCATCGGAAAACCCATCAGGACTTTGAAGCGCTCCATCCAGGCCCCGGGTTTTGGCAGCAACTTGAGCCAGCCCGGTTGCCAGCTCAGCACCACATACGGCGCCGCCAGCCCAAGGCCCACCGTCCCCAGCACCATCAGCACAATCGGGGGCGGTTGGGCGAAGGCAAACCCGACCGCCGCGCCGAGAAATGGAGCCGTGCAGGAGGTAGCCAGCAGCGTTGCCAGCAGGCCGTTGAAGAACGCACCGGTGGCACCGTGTTTGGACGAGAGCGTTGCCGCCGCGTCCATCGCCCGACCACCCAAGTGCACCTCGAACACGCCAAACAGGTTCAACGCGATCAAAGTCACAAGCGTCGTCATCACCACTAGAAAGTAGGGATTGCCGAATTGAAAGCCCCAGCCAGCTCGGTGCCCCGCAGACTGCAGCCCTATCACAATTAGCGCGAGGCCAAGAAAAGAACTAACGACGCCCAGGCCGTAGATCAGGCCCAGCTTGCGCGCCCGCCGCGGGTCCTCCCGGGCTTGCGAAACGAAACCCAAAACCTTCAACGCTAACACAGGCAACACGCAGGGCATGATGTTAAGGATTAATCCGCCAATGAACGCGTAAAACAACATGTTCCACAACGAGGGACCCTTTACCGATGGCCCTCCGGCACCAGGCGTATCTTTTGTCGCGGCCGCAAAGCTCGCGGTTTGGCCGACCGACAGTTTGACCTGGTACGCGCTTCGCTGGCCCGAAGCTTCCTGAACCAGCAGACCCAAAACTTCCTTTGGCCAGTCCCCGGCGGTCTTCTTAACCTGCTTTCGCAGACGGGCCAAACCGGGGTCGGACTGCAGTTTTTCGGTCGGCCCTTGCACTTCGAAATCGTCGTTCGCATAAGGGAAAAAGTCGGCGTTGGTTAACCCCGCGTCGGTCTTCCATTCGAGTACGAGGGGGCGCGAATCGCCATCGGCAGCCTTCTCCCAGTATGCTCGTGCGCCCGCCGGCGTCGATTGAAGCGGCAGCTTCTTTTCCCAGTTCGCCAGCAGCGATGCATCCGGTGAGAGTTTGGACTCAGGCCCAACCCTTAAGCTGGCCTCGACAACTCCGCTCCCCGGCAGGCATTGCACTTCACACTCGAGCCACGAAACGTCAACCTTAAGCGCCAATGGTCCGGGCGGCAAATCCGCGGACAGCGTTAAGGGGACCAGCAGGACGACCGTGTCCTTGTAGATATAAGTCGTCAAATCCGGGTCAGGTAGTTTCTCGGGAACGGGCCATTGGATTTCGCCGGCAGTTACACCCTTGGGCAATTTCCATTCGACTTTGGTGGGGATCCCTGAGGCGCCCGCGTTCTTCCAGTAAGTATGCCAGTGCGGGTCCATTTGCAGTTTCACCCCGGCCAGCACCGTCGTGCCGGGCCGCGCCTCCTCCGAAGCCAGCGCGAGCGAGGCGCGTGTGTGCGCCGCGAGGGCGCTCGAGGCCGCGAAGGCAAACAAGATCAGTGCTGCAACATACGTTGATAATCGCACGTTGATAACATGCCTCAAATCCGCGTGGCGCCAAACCGATTTATAGACGTATCCGCCGGGGACAATGCACCAGCACGGGAGGCGGGGGAACCCATCATGCCCGATGCCCCAGCACCGAAGGTGCGCCCACCCACCAGCTCCCCGCAAGCGAGTCCGTGAGCGTCGCCCTGGGGAAGCCGGTTCCGCCACGAATACCCATTTAACGACCGGGCTCGCTGGCGTGACGCCAATCGACCTACACATTGCGATACTTGGGCATGGTTTCCTGCCGCGGAGCAGCTTTGATCGCCCGCCTGCCACGCTAATTGCGGGTGCAATACCCGGGCGCCATTAACATCCGCCTTCGCCACAAGCAGTCATGGCAGGGAGCGGAAGTGCCGAGATGTGCTAAAGCGGCAGCAAGCTGCGCGCACTCCAAACGCTCCGCGACCGCAGGTGCACGACGAACTGCGCGCCAGCGTTTGGAGTGCGCGCAGCTTGCTGCCGCTTTCGGTTCGCTGAACAGACACAAGCAATCTCTGAGCACCCCATAACATAAAAACGCTCCCCCGAAGCCGCTCCTGGATCGTGGAACGGGAAACATGAAAAACAACTCTTCACTTGGACGATATTCGTCCTAGGTGAGTTTCGTACCGGAGTCGGCACAAAGAGCTGAAATCGCGTGTTGGTGGGATGGCATAATTCCAGGACTGCCCCCGCCACTGCCTCACTCCCGGAGAAATTCGTTGACATCAACATCTTCCTGCCATAAGATCATTGCAGCTTTAGAGCTGGGCTCTTTTCGGCAGGTCTTATGAAACTCAGACTGAGCCGTTCGCCGTTTTTCTCGGGCATAAGCTTCGTACACCGGGCTCCTTGGCTTTGTGCCTTGTTCTGGGTTGAATGAAAGGCAACCGCGACGCTATGAAACTGGCCACTTTCCTCACCGTACTAGTCCTGGCTGGTCTGACCTTTATGGTCGGGACAATTTCACAAGCGGCCGGCCCTCCTGACGCGGTGACCCTCACGGCGACTGACGTTACGACCAACAGCGCTACGTTGCGTGCGGTCGTGAATCCGAATGGTTCATCCACCTTTGCCTGGTTTGTCTGGTCGGACTGGCGTTGGCCCAACCAGGTGTCCCCGGCAGAAGACATCGGCGACGGCACTGCCGAGGTCCCCTTGATCTTCGCCCTGACGAATCTGAGTCCGACCAAAGGGTACACGTTCGTTTGTTCGGCAACCAATGCGCTCGGCGTATCCGTGGGAACGAACTGCAGTATCCTTACCTTGGGCTGGCCTTTTCTGGGGACGCGTGACGCCACGTCACTGACCACCTCGGGGGCGACCCTGAACGGCGTCATTGTCCCCAATGGCTTCCCTGCTACGGCATGGTTCGACTACGGCCTGACCACCAACTACGGAAGCCGGACTCCCGATATGATGCTGGGCTCAGCCACGACGCTTCTGGCGGTGTCCAATACGGTGAGCGAATATCCCCAGCTTACGACCGTCCATTTCCGATTGGTCGGTTCCAACATTTGGGGCGTCAGCACGGGAACGGATGCCAGCTTCACCACACTGGGTCTGGCCGGCACTGCGTTGCGTTTTGATGGGCTGACAAATGCGGTCAGGCTCCCGGTCATTGATGTGACCGGCAGCAGCAACGTCACGCTGGAAGCGTGGGTCGCGTCCGGCGGCGTTTCGGGCCCCGTCATTGTGATGCACTCGAGCGACTGGCGTCTGCCCGTTTGGTCGCTCTCCTTCAACGTCTATCAGGCGCTTCAGTTCACAGTTTGGACGACGACTTCCACCGCGAATCTCACCAGCACGTTCCCGATGAACGGTTACAACGGGAGCCTGTGGCATCACATCGCGGCAACGTACGATGGCCGTTCGATGGCCGTCTATCACAACGGCAGGCTGCTCGCGACTCAGCCGAAAACGGGCATTCTATCCTGGCATGCCACCGATCATTTGATCGGCACCAACTTCGGCGGTGAACGCTTCAATGGGCTGATCGACGAGGTGCGGATTTGGAACCGGGCACGAACGCAGGCCGAGATCGACCAGGGAAGATTCCAGCGCCTGACGGGCGACGAGGCAGGCCTGCTTGGCTATTGGCGTTTTGACGAAGGTTCTGGTGCCACGGCGATCGACTCCGGCATCTACGGGCGGACGGGGACGATCCTGGGTCTGCCGCGTCGGGAGTTCTCGGGAGTTCCCCTGGGATTCCCCTATGTCCAAACGACCGCGGCCACACTGGCAGGCCCGGATACAGCGACGCTCACCGGCGCCGTCAACCCGAGCGGCTTCGCGACAACGGGGTGGTTTGAATGGGGCGCAACCACGAATTACGGGAACATCTCCTGCGACCAAAACCTCGGAAACGGCAGGCAGTTGCTACCGATGTCCCAGGCAGTACCCGGACTGCTGCCGGACACGACTTATTACTTTCATGCGACTGCCCGCAACACGAATGCCGTAGTTCGCGGCCCGGACCAGACATTCGTGCTTGGGCCAAGAGACAAGGCCCTGCGCTTTGACGGGATAAACGATTACGTGGACGGGCCGGCCGCTGACCTCGGCGGCACGAATCAGCTCACCATTGAGGCCTGGGTGAAGCCAGAGCGGCTTAGTAGTTCCAGCGTTTACGACATCGTGAGACAGGAAACACCCGCGACGACCGTGCCCACGGCCCCTCCGCCTGCGGATTGGCTGCTCCGCTTCAACGGCCCCAGCGTCGAGCTGTGGCTGAATACGGGAACATCCCCTTACTCTTTCCAATCTCTGAGCGCGCCGATAGATCCGGCTGCATTCAACGATGGTCTTTGGCACCATCTGGCCGCGACCTACGACGGCACCAACAAGCACCTGTACCATAACGGACTCGAGATCGCAGCCAGCACCCAATCCGGCAACCTCATGAATTCGGGCAGCCGCCTGGCGATTGGCGCGAGGCCTGAGCAGGCCGGGGAATTTTTCTGCGGCAGCATCGATGAGGTGAGAATCTGGAAAACCGCGCGCAGGCAGGCGGAGATCATTCGCGATATGAACCGGCCTTTGTCCGGCAGCGAAACGGACCTGGTCGCCTATTTCCCGTTCAGAGAAGGCACGGGCCAAATCACGGCCGACCTGGGGCCGCGCGGCATTCCGGACACGTTGATGAACAGTCCCACCTGGATTATGTCCGATGCGTTGGGGCGGCCTTTCTGCGTCGCGCTACCGGTCACCAACTTGTCAAATATCTCGGCCACGCTCAATGCGGCGGTGAACCCTCAAGGGCTCGATGGTTCGGCCTGGTTCGAATGGGGCCTGACGACAAATTATGGGAACGCGACAATCCCCCAGCCGGTCGGTGCTGGCATGACTGTGCTTTATGTAACGCAACTGATTTCGAACCTCACTCCCGGCACCGATTACCACTATCGCTGTGTGTGCTCAAATGCCACGGCGACCTTCGTCAGCCTGGATGTTCCCTTCCGCGCGCTCGGTCCAAAGGTGGAAACACTTGCCCCGATGGCCCTGACCGCCACAAGCATGATGTTGAGCGGCTTTGTCGACACATACGGGATTCCGACCAAGTACTGGTTCGAATGGGGCATTACGGATTCCTATGGTTCGACGACACCCCAGCGTGATGCCGGCACCGGATATTGGCGTGTGAATAGCGAGGTCGTGAGCAACCTGACCATCGGTCAGACCTACCATTTTCGAGTCATGGCCACAAATAGCGGGGGACTGGCGACAGGTGGCGATGCAGTCTTCACCCCCTTCCTGGGCAACACGCTGAGTGGCTGCTGTTTTGTGTATGGGGGCTCGGTGAGTTGGGGCGATTACAACCAGGACGACACGCTGGATC
>DATDCV010000408.1:0-2290 GCA_036524155.1 Verrucomicrobiia bacterium | reverse complement strand
AGAATTTGTTAGCTTAGAGTCAGTGTCAGAATACTATCTTTCCCCAGTTCCCAGTTACCCTGGCATGCTATCCCCGGCTCTGACACGCGTGCAGCCGACACGCAGAAGTGCATCCGTGCCGGCGGGAAACACAACGACCTGGAAGACGTGGGGCTGGACACTTACCACCACACGTTTTTCGAGATGTTGGGCAACTGGTCATTCGGCGATTATTTCAAGCAGGAAGCGATCGGCTGGGCGTGGGAGTTGGTGACCGAGGTTTGGAAGTTCCCCAGGAACCGCCTGTATGCGACCGTCTATTCACCAGACAAAAGCAACAACGACCCGAGCGACTTCGACCGCGAGGCGTACGATATTTGGGCGGCGAAATTCCGAAACGCCGGACTGGACCCCGCCGTTCATATCGTGAACGGAGGCAAAAAGGACAACTTCTGGATGATGGGCGACACCGGCCCGTGCGGGCCGTGCAGCGAAATCCATGTCGATCTCACTCCGCAAGGTGATACGAGGGGACGGCTGGTAAACCAGGGCACGGCGGAATGCATCGAGATCTGGAACCTGGTTTTTATCCAGTTCAACGCCAATACTGACGGCACGTTTTCCCCGCTGCCCGCGCGCCACGTTGATACCGGCATGGGCTTCGAACGGGTCGCGGGCATCGTTCAGAATACGAAACATTTCACCGATTTCAGCCGCGTCATTTCCAACTACGAAACCGACATTTTCCGACCCCTGTTCGACAAGATCGAAAAACTGAGCGGCAAGAGATACGCCTCGACGCTGCCGGCGGCCGGATCGCCCCCGGCTACAGAACAGGAGAAGATCGACGTGGCATTCCGCGTCATTGCCGACCATATCCGGACCTTGGGGTTTGCGATTGCCGACGGCATTCAACCGGGCAATACAGACCGGAATTACGTTCTGCGCCGCATCCTCCGCCGCGCGGTCCGATACGGCCGCTCGCTGGGTTTCCGTGAGCCCTTCTTCTACAAACTGGTCCCGGTGCTGGCCGGTTCCATGGGCCAGGTGTTTCCTGAGATCCGGGCTCAGCAGGAACATGTCGAGCGAGTAATTCAACGCGAAGAAGAAGCCTTCAACAAGACGCTCGATAGAGGAATCGCTCTGTTCGACAACGAGGTGCTGACAAACGCGTTAACAGCTGCGGCCCACAAGGAAGGTCTACTAATCAGCAGTTCCGGGAAGGGATGGTGGGGTGGCGTAAAGCCGACCGAAATTGAGATGGAGAAGATGCGTTTTTTCAAAGGCGACCAACTCATAGGGGAGTTTACTCAGGAGCAACTTAGAGGGGGGGCTTGGAAGAGAATTCTAAGCAATGCCCCCGGGATATCTGGGGAGGATGCGTTCAGGCTCTACGACACTTATGGTTTCCCTCTCGACCTTACGCAGTTGATGGCTCGCGAGCGGGGTTTGTCCGTCGACGTCGCGGGATTCGATAAGCTCATGGAACAGCAGAAAGCCCGCGCCCGGGCCGCGCAAAAGAAGGAGGTCATTGAGATCTCGGAGGTCGAAACCGAACGGCCCACACGATTTGTCGGCTACGACGAGCAGAGGGCTGAGGCCAACGTCCTTGAAGTCCTCAAAGTGAAGAACAGGACTGCCGTCGTGCTCGACACCTCGCCCTGCTATGCCGAAATGGGGGGGCAGGTCGGCGACACGGGCGAACTGCGATCCGGCGGACAGCTTTGGCGAGTCGTCGACACTCAGAAGGCCAACGAAACGTGGCTCCATTTTCTGGCTGAAGCGGAATCGGCCAACGCACTGGCCGATCCTAAACCGCAGTTCGCGAGTCCAGCGGCAGGCTCAACGGTTGAGGTCGTCGTAGACCGTCCCCGGCGCTCCGCGATCCAGCGGCACCACACGGTCACACACCTGCTGCATTGGGCGCTCCACGAGGTCGTCAGCGAGGACGCGACCCAGAAAGGCTCATACGTGGGGCCCCACAAGCTCACGTTTGATTTCAGCAGCGCGCCTTTGACACCGGAACAGGTCGCCGAAGTCGAGCGCCTCGTTAACGAGCGCATTCTCGAAAACGTTCCGGTTACGTGGACGGAGGTTAAGTACGACCACATCCGTGACCGCAAAGACATCAGGCAGTTCTTCGGGGAGAAATATGGCGATTGGGTTCGGGTGGTTCAGATCGGCGGGAAACCGACGAGCCTCGACGGATACTCGATGGAGCTTTGCGGCGGCACGCACGTGCGCGCCACGGGCGAGATTGGCTTGTTTCGGATCGTCGCGGAGTCGGCCATCGCGGCGGGCATTCGTCGTA
>DATDCV010000407.1:0-13814 GCA_036524155.1 Verrucomicrobiia bacterium | reverse complement strand
AGGGGGCTCCGTCGGCCGCCTCTTGAACTTTCCAACCACTTTGCGTCACCGGAAGCGCGGTCGTTAGCGAATGCGCCGCCGATGTTTCTCCCTCTCCCTCGGGGAGAGGGCTGGGGTGAGGGGGAATTTGCCGCCCGACTTCAGAGTGGGAAATTTGCCCTCCGGGTTCATCAGTAGAGGCAACGGATCGCGCAGGCTGCAGTTTTTCCAAAACCTGTATTGGGCTCGCGGTTTTCGGACTTCGGCCTTCGGGCTTCGGATCTCCCTCCAGCGCGCCCAGATCCACCAGCAGTTCCTCCGCATGCGCGAGCGCCTGTTCCTCCGGCGGTTCGAGCCAGCGGAACTTGCGCAGGTCTTCGACGCCGGCCGCTTTGAGCGTGAGGACCACTTCCGCGAGGTCGAGCCGTTTCACCTCGGGCAACTCCTGCGACGAGCGGTGCGCGTGCTCGTCCCGCGACCAAAGCCGCAGGCAAACGCCCGGCGCGGTCCGGCCGGCGCGGCCAGCACGCTGGTCCGCCGACGCGCGGCTGATCTTCTCGATCAGCAGCGTGTTTATCCCGCGATAAGGATCATACCGCGGGATGCGCGCCAAGCCGCTATCGATCACGCATCGGACACCGTCGATGGTCAGCGAGGTTTCAGCGACGTTGGTGGCGATGACGACCTTGCGCGTGTCGTAGCGCGCCACGGCGGCATCCTGGTCGCGGGGTGGCAGTTCGCCGTGGAGCGGCAGCAGCAGAAAGCCGCGCGATTCGTCGGTGTGCCGGATGGCCTCGATGGTTTGCGAGATTTCAAAGCTGCCCGGCATGAAGACCAGCACATCACCCTCGCCGCCGGAGCGAACGAACCGGCTGAACGCCTCGGCCGCTTGTTCCCAGGTCGGGCGCTTGTCCATGTACCCCGGTGTGTCCGCAAACTCGATCTCGACGGGGAAAGTGCGCCCCTGGGATTCCAGGACGCGGCACGGCTGCAAGTATTCCTCGAGGCGCGCGGCGTCGAGCGTCGCCGACATCACCAGAATCTTGAGGTCGGGCCGCCCCGACTCCTGCAGGTCCAGCGCGCGCGCCAGCGTGATATCGCCATACAAATGCCGCTCGTGAAACTCGTCGAAGATTAGCGCCGCAATGCCGCGCAACGCGGGATCTTGCACCATCTGCCGCAGCAAAACGCCTTCGGTGACGTAGCGGATCCGCGTCCGTTGGCTGGTGACGTTTTCGAAGCGGATCTGGTAGCCGACTTCCGCGCCGAGCGCCACTTTGCGTTCCCAGGCGACGCGCGCGGCGAGCAGTCGCGTGGCGAGGCGCCGTGGTTGGAGGATGACGACCTGGCCCTCGCCCAGCAAACCGTGCTCGAGCAGCATTTGAGGCACCTGGGTGGATTTGCCGGAACCGGTCGGCGCGGAAACGATGACGCGCCGGTGCTCGCGCACACCGGCAACGATAGACGTCTCGATTTCGTAAATGGGCAGCCGCTCAGCCATTGGGCCGTCATGCTAAACTGGTTTCGTCCGATTTCAAAGCGGCTACCAACCCGGGTCCGGCCGCACGGTTGCCTTTAATCCCTTGGGACCGACGACGTAAATCGGGCTTTCGCCGAGCGGCACCGGCAAGTGGCCGGTCCGGACCTTATCGTAAGTCACGACGCGTTTAGTGCCGTAGATGTCGTAAAAAGCCAGGCCTTTTTCGGTGTTGGTAATGCGCACGTAGGCAAACGGCTTGGGGCTCCAGAGGGCCATCGTGTCTTCGCCCTTGCTGTTGTCGGTGAACACGCAGGCATAGATGTCCGGCCCGAACGCGTCATTGCGCACCCAACGTTTGCCTTCGAGCATCCGGGTCATCACCGCGTAGGCGTAGTAGGAATACTTCGGCGCCAGATCGGCTCGCATCAGCCCGACCATTTCCGCCGCATCAAACTGCTGCGGGCCACCGTCTTTCAAGGTCCACCAAAAAACTTTCTGGACCTTGCCCGACGCCAGGGCGAGCAAGTGGAACCTTACCAGCAGGTCCGCCGAGCGCAGCTCCGAGACACCGTAGGGGTGAATGTGCGTGTTGAAACACATCTCGGTGATCCAGATCGGCTTGGCTTTCCCGAATTTCTCCATGGTTGTGATGAGCTCGTCGGTCTGTTTGAGGAAACTGGCGCGCACCAGTGGGTAATCCCGACTCAGCTCCTTGTGAAACACCTTGACGTATTGGTCGAGCACCCACCAATCGAACTGGTCTTCCGGCGCGTTTGGATTGCGGTAAGGATGGTAGCAGATGATGTCAAAGCAATCATAAGGGACGAGCTTGAGGATCTTTTCAGTCCACAGCACGTCGCAAAACGCCATGTTGAGGCCAAGGACCTTTGCATTCGGATTAGCGTCGTGGATCGCTTTGCCGGCGGCGTTCAGCAGCGAGGCATACAGCTCGGGATTGCCGCCGTGGTAACCGAGATTGGGCTCGTTCCAGATCTGCCAGTGGTCCACTTTGCCGGCGTACCGCTTTGCGGCCGCTCGCGCAAACGCCGCATACGCGTCAATGCCTTCGCGGGTTCGCGTGTCGTGGAAATCAGGCCCGTAAGCCAGGTTCCCGAAGAGCGACACTCCGTGCTGGCGCAGGTTTTCCACGAGTCGATCGTAGGGTTCCCAGTCGTATTCACCCTTGCGCCGCTCGATCCGCTTCCACGTGAAATCCTGGCGGGCCCATTTGATGCCCGCTTGCCGCATCGCTTCGAGTCGATCCCCAAGGTCGGGGGCGCTCGGGCCAAGAGCGGTGTTGATGCCGAACGGCGATTCCGGCAGCAGCGCATCCGGAAACGCCGGTGGGCCGAAGGTTACTGAGAAGTGGTTGGTCGCGGTATCCAACACCGCGGCGTGCATCGGTGCCGCGAGCCAGAGCATCACGCAAAAGGAGATGATCCGGACGCAGGGCAGGTGCTTGCGGGCTTTCATTGGGGCATGTTCCTAGCCGTCCACTGGCTGATGTCGAGAGAAATCGGGGCGGGTAGATTCGCCGCCAACCACTTGGTGTTTCGGGCTTCGGAATTCGCAGGCAGCATTGTATGGTGCGGCACGTTTATGAGCGAAACCGCTCCGGCAGAGAACTCGCCTTTGGCGCGGCCAGTCAGGACGCTGTTTGGGGTCGGCCCCGAGCGGGCGGCCCAACTCGCGCGTCTTGAGATCCACTCTGTTGAGGATCTGCTGCTGTACCGGCCACGGCGGTATGAGGACCGTCAGCGCATGCGCACGTTTGCGGAACTCCGGCTCGGCGAGGGCGCCATCACCCACGGCAAGATCGTCGCGTTCGGAGTCAAATGGTTCGCCCACCACACCAAGTCGATCTTTGAACTGATCCTCGAGGACGGCACTGCCCGGCTCCATTGCCGGTGGTGGAACCAGCCGTTTATGGAGAAATATTTCAGGGCGGGGGACGAAGTGCTTGTTTTCGGCAAGCCGATCCAGCTCAAGCCGCGCACCATCGATCATCCCGAATACGAAGTGCTCGAAGGCGGTGAGGAGAACCTGGTGCATTTGAACCGCATCACTCCGATTTACGCGCTGACGGAAGGCTTGCCGCAGCGGTGGCTGCGCTCCCTGATCTGGCGCACCCTGGAGACGCACGGGGGGCACATCCGGGAGCCCTTTGCCCCGCCTGCGGGGTTGTTCTCGCGGGTCAGGTCCACCCGGATGCTGCATTTTCCCGACGCCGAGGAGCAGATCGAAACGGCCCGCCGCCGGCTGGCGCTCGATGAATTCGTCGCGTTGCAGCGCCAGATTCAGCTCCGCCGCAGAAATTTTGAGACGAAGGCCCGAGCGTTGCCGTGCGGCGGCGATGACAACCGTTTGGTTAAACCGTTCCTGGCCCGGCTCGGCTTCAAACTCACCCGCGCCCAAACCGAGGTGCTGCGCGAACTCCGAACCGATATGTCCGGCCCGCACCCGATGCGGCGTTTGCTCCAGGGCGATGTCGGGTCGGGCAAGACAGTGGTGGCCGCCTGCTGTTCGTTGATGTGCCTGGAAAGCCAATACCACGTGGCGCTAATGACCCCCACCGAGGTCCTGGCCGAACAACATTTTCTCAACTTCTCGAAATGGTTCGAACCGCTGGGAGTCCGCGTGCGCCTGCAAACGGGCAGTCACAAGCCGGCAGATAGCGGCCCGCCAGCCGGTCCCCGCAACGCCCCGCCCGCCACACCGCAACCGACCTTGACCATTGGCACCCACGCGCTGATTCACGCTGGGTTTGCTCCCGAGCGGCTGGGACTCGTCATCATCGACGAACAGCACAAGTTCGGCGTCGCTCAACGCGAGCAACTGGTGCGCAAAGGCGAGTATCCGCATCTGCTCGTCATGACGGCCACTCCGATTCCGCGCACCCTGGGCCTGACGCTCTATGGCGACCTCGATGTTTCCACCATCGGCGAGATGCCACCGGGCCGGGGTCGCATCAAAACCTTTGTTCGTTCCGCGGCCAGCCTGCCTAAAGTGTGGGAGTTCATCCGTGCCCAACTCCGCCAGGGGCGCCAGGCATACGTCGTCTATCCGCGGGTGGAGGACACCGGCGAAAATGATGACGTCAAGGCGGTGACGAAGGAATTCGACAAACTCCGGCAAACGCTTGCGCCGTTCCAGGTGGGATTGCTCCACGGCCGATTGGGCGCCCGCGAAAAAGAGCGCATCATGGGCGAGTTCCGCGCCAACCGTCTGCAGGTGCTGCTTGCGACGTCCCTCATCGAAGTGGGAGTCGACGTGCCGAATGCGACCCTCATGCTGATCGAGAACGCCGAGCAGTTCGGACTGGCGCAACTGCACCAGTTGCGCGGGCGCATCGGCCGGGGCGCCCACGAGTCGTATTGTATCCTGGTCGCTTCCGCCGAGACCAGCGAAGCAAAGCAACGTCTTCACGTGCTGGAACAAAGCCACAACGGCTTCGAGATCGCCGAGGCGGACCTGAAAATCCGCGGCCCGGGCGAGCTGCTGGGACAGGAACAAAGCGGCATTCCAAAATTCCGGTTCGGAGATCTAAACAACGATCTCGACCTGATCCGCCAGGCGCGGGTGATCGCGGCGGGACCAAGACCCTGAAAATATTCCTTGTCCTTTTCGGAAATGTGGTAAAGCTTATGCGGAATATGAAAAGGTTATTTACCCTTATCGTACTATTGGGCCTGTTGGGCGTTGTGGCTGGGTGCAACCAGAACGGAAGCACCACACCCGAGACTCCGAGCACAAACGCTCCTGCTGCCCCGAGTACAAACAAGTAGCACACGGGTTCCAAAGACATTTGAGAATCTCAAGCCGGGCCGCGGTTTTGTGCCCGGCTCTTTATTTTTTACCCGTCTGCGCGTAACTTGCCCTCGTGAAATCAGTCGTTTTGACATCTCTGCTGGCGGTTGCTTTCCTGGTTTCCGCGTGCAATCAGGAGACGAGCAAATCGGCAACTTCGACCAACGCGACCGCGAGCGGCACCAGCCCGCTGGATGCCCCTGGGGGGTATCTCAACGCGCTGGTCAAGGGCCAGCAGTCCGCCGTCAAGACCGTAGACACCACGTCGATTAACAAAGCGATCGAATTGTTCAACGTGGACCAGGGCCGATATCCGAAGGACCTCAACGAACTGGTCCAGAAGAAGTTCCTGCCGCAGCTTCCCGCCGCGCCGAACGGCATGAAGCTGGTCTACGATGCCAATGCCGGCACCGTAAAAGTTGAGAAGCAATAGCGGGCGAGGCGGTCAGCGGTCGCGGTGATGGTGGCCATGCCTGTGCTGATGTCGGCCAAAGCGGCGCCGGCGTTCACGGTCCCAACTTCGGGTTTCTCCCTCGCGGCCTAATTCAGAGCCCAAGCTCTTGGGGAAGGGGTTCAGGGTCGAGACCAACCAGGTGCCCACGGCGATCGGAAGCACGAGGATGACGAACGTAAGGAGCAGGTGAGCTTCCACCACCAGGAACTGCCAGACAACGGGGCCATCGGTGCCGTGCATGTTCCCCTTATAACCTCAAAGGCGCGTTCTGTCAAGGCCCGTCCGCGCTCCGGCCGTGGCAGATTTCGCTTTTGCTCGGGTCGCCCGGCACTATGCTACCGCGCATGAATCCGGTCGCCTTGATTACAGGCGCCTCGCGAGGCATTGGCCGCGGCGTCGCGCTGGAGTTGGCCAAAGCCGGCTGCGACCTGGTGCTCAATTACGCCACCAACTCGGCCGCCGCTGAACAGACTGCCGCCGACTGCCACCAGGTCGCTCAGGGCTCGGGTAAGTCGATTCGCGCCGAGCCCTGCCAGGCTGATATCGCCCAGCGCGCTGACCGGCAGAAACTGGTCGAATCCACAAAAACGACGTTCGGCCGCCTGGACGTCCTGGTGAATAATGCCGGTGTCGCGCCAAGCGTTCGCGCCGACATCCTGGACGCGACGGAGGAGAGTTTCGATCGCCTGATGACGACCAATGTAAAGGGGCCCTATTTCCTGACCCAGTTGGCGGCACGCTGGATGATCGAGCAGCGCAGGGCCGGCGTCCCCCCGGTCTCCATTCAGCCCAAAATCATCACCATTTCCTCCGTGAGCGCCTACACGGCGTCGACGAACCGCGGTGACTACTGTCTCTCGAAAGCCGCGCTCTCGATGCTCACTCCGCTTTACGCGTCGCGCCTGGCCGAATACGGCATCAACGTTTATGAGATCCGGCCCGGCATCATCGCCACCGACATGACCGGCCCCGTGAAGGAGAAATACGACAAACTGATCCGCGATGGCCTGACCCCGATCCAACGCTGGGGCACGCCCGAAGACGTCGGCAAAGCGGTGGCGGCGCTCGTCCAGGACCTCCTGCCGTTCAGCACTGGCGAGGTCATCAACGTCGATGGAGGGTTCCACTTGCGCCGACTTTAAACCGCCATGCCCATTAAAATCGACCACGCGATCACCCCGCAGAAGCTGCTTCGCAAGCTCGAGAAGCTATTCGAGCTTTCCGGAGCCAAAATTCTCAGCCTCCAAAAGACCTGGAAGCCCTCCGATGGCACCCCCGTCTTTACCATAAAAGGCAAATACACGTCCCGGGGCTGGACCGAATGGACCCAGGGATTCCAATTCGGCTCGGCAGCGCTGCAGTTTGATGCGACCGGGGAAAGACAATTTCTCGAACTGGGCCGGCGCGCGACCGTGGAATCGATGGCCCCGCACCTGACCCACATGGGCGTGCACGACCACGGGTTCAACAACATCTCGACCTACGGCAATCTGTGGCGGCTGATGCGCGAGGGCCGCATTCCCTTTGACGAGCACGAAAAGAATTTCTACGAGCTGGCGTTGAAAGTCTCGGGCGCGGTGCAGGCGGCGCGCTGGTCAAAAACCTCGTCGGGCGGTGGCTATATCTACTCGTTTAACGGGCCTCAGTCGCTGTTCATCGACACCATGCGATCTCTCCGGTCGTTGGCTGTGGCGCACCAACTTGGCCACGTGCTGATGGGCGAGCGGGACCAAGAGATTTCCCTCCTGGAACGGCTCCTTTTGCACGCCGCGAGCTCCGCCGGCTTCTCGGTCTATTACGGCAAGGGCCGCGACGCCTACGATGTGCCGGGACGCGTGGCGCACGAGAGCGTCTTCAACGTCAACGACGGGCAATACCGCTGTCCAAACTCACAGCAAGGCTACTCGCCTTTCTCGACGTGGACACGCGGCCTGGCCTGGGCGGTGCTCGGGTTTGCTGAAGAACTCGAGTTCCTGGAAACGCTGCGTGAACGCGAACTGGCGGGACTGTCGCTCGGCGCGCCGGTTTCCGGCCGCGGAGTCTCGCGGTTCCGTGGCGCCGCTGTCATCAAAGAAATGTTCCTGACGGCTGCCACCGTGACCGCCGATTTCTATATTTCGCACGCGTGCGCCGACGGCATCCCGATGTGGGACACCGGCGCCCCGAACCTGCCTCAACTGGGTGACTTCGTGGACAAGCCGGCGGACCCATTTAACTCGTGCGAGCCGGTGGACAGCTCAGCGGCGGCGATTGCCGCGCAGGGCCTCCTTCGCCTCGGCAACTGTCTTTTGGCGAAAGGCGAGAAAAAGAACGGTGTCCGCTATCGCCAGGCCGGGCTGACGGTCGCCGGCACGCTCCTCGACGAACCGTATCTCTCCGCCGACATCAAACACCAGGGCCTGCTCCTGCATTCTGTGTATCATCGGCCCAATGGCTGGGACTTTATCGCGCCGGGTCAAAAGGTGCCGAATGGAGAAAGTTCGATGTGGGGAGATTATCACGCGCGCGAGCTGGCGTTGCTGGTTTTGCGCGAAGCCCGCCACAAGCCGTACCCGGTGTTTTTCGATCCCGCGGCGTCGTAGTTGCCGGCGCGCGCACTTCAGTCCGCAGCAACGTCTACCAATAAGAAGCTTCCGCATTCCAAACACAACGGTCGGTCGGACATTGGTTCGGCCTGAAGTCCGCGCGCGGGGACATGGCCTCGAACGCACAAAATCGCCCTCTGGCGCGGAGGCGACTGAGCGGCAAAAAACGCCAGTGTCCCAAAAGACATGTCCTTGTTTGGGGCGAACGCGTCGGTAGCAGTATCACCTCAGTCTTGGGTCGGAGCGCCGAGTTGCACTCGGCTTACACGCGGCCGTCGGGGCGCTTCAGCCGATTAAAAATCGGCGCTCCGACCCAAGACTGAGGGGGTACGGTAGTAGTTCCGCTCCGTTGACACCCCGGGAGCATTTGTGTAGCTTGGCCCGAGCGATCGGGGTATGAGCTCGATGCTAAACCAACATGTGCTGGTGCTCAACCGCCTGTGGCAGGCGGTCAATGTCTGCACGGCTCGCCGCGCACTGACTCTGCTATTTCAGGGCCACGCCGAGGTTGTGTTCAATCGCGGGGACGGTTCCTTTGAAACCTACGATTTCAGCGAGTGGCAGGACTTTTCCCGGCAGGAACCGGATGTCGAATCAATCCAGGCAATTTCGTTCAGGATTCGCGTGCCGCGCGTGATTCTGCTGCTCATTTACGACCGCCTGCCGAAGAAGGAAGTCAAGTTCACTCGTCACAACATCTTTGAACGGGACAAGAACACCTGCCAGTATTGCGGGAAGACCTGCGACCGCAAGGACTTGAACCTGGACCATGTCCTCCCTCGGGATCGGGGCGGGCCGACCACTTGGGAGAATATCGTGTGCTCGTGCATCGAGTGTAACACGCTGAAGGCCAACCGGACACCGCAGGAAGCCGGCCTGCACCTGATTCGGAAACCGAAGCGGCCCAAATGGCGGCCGTTCGTCCAAATCAATTTCACCCTCCACCAGCACGACAGTTGGAAGCACTTCATCGATTTGGCGTATTGGAACGTCGAGTTGGGTGAAGACGTGGTGTAGCGACACGGTTCTCTTCATCCCGATTGCGCACCCTATAAGTGGTCCTTACTGGTACAGGACTAGCTTTTCCTGGGGCATAAGATTATTGACATGCCCATTAACCTGTTCGATTGCTTTCTGGCGGCTTTCCTGATTGCGGGCATCATTCGAGGCCGCAAGCACGGCCTTTCGGAAGAACTGCTGCGCGTGCTGAAATGGCTGACGCTGGTGTGCGGTTGCGCGTTGGTGTATCGGCCGCTGGGCTCGCTGATGAGTTCCGCCGGGTTCCTCGACTCCTGGGCTGCTTTCGTTTCGGCGTATTTGGGAGCGGCATTGGTCATCCTGCTGGTCTTTTCATCGCTCCAGAAAAGAATCGGTTCCAAACTGGTAGGCACCGACGCTTTCGGAAGAGCAGAGTATTACCTCGGGATGGGCTCCGGCCTGCTGCGTTACGCCTGCATCCTGATGGTGGGCCTGGCTTTGCTCAACTCGCGCAACTTCACACCAGCAGAACTGAAGGCCGAAGAAAAATACCAGGTCGATGCTTACGGCAGCACCGTTTTCCCCACACTGCGCAACCTCCAGGAAATGGTCTTCGAGGATTCCTTCACCGGAGCCTGCATCAAAAACAATTTCGGGTTCCTGCTTATCCAGTCGGCTGACGGCGAACCAGCCGCGCCCCCGCCTGCGCAGGTGCGACAGCCGACTCCGGGCAAACACCTCAGCCAGGCCCGGCGTTAAAGTTGGAGCGTCTTCGCCCGCCAGGCGGCATGCTTTTGAATTGAAGGGGAACGGAGTTCCTGCGTTAAATGGGCGCGCTCCATTCCTATGCTTGATTCAGACCACAGGTTCCGAATCGTGTTGGTCACCGCGCCGGAGATAAAAACGGCGAGGAAACTGGCAAAACTAGCCCTGGCACAGCGACTGGCCGCGTGCGCGAACCTGGTCGCGGGGCTCGAGTCCCATTACTGGTGGGCTGGAAAGATCGAGCGTGGGCGTGAGGTGTTGATCCTGTTCAAAACCACGAAGCGATCATTGGCGGCATTAGAGAAGCTGGTGGTGAAGGAGCACCCCTACGACACGCCTGAATTTGTTGTGCTGGAGATCCATGGCGGCAACCGGCGCTATTTGCGCTGGTGTGAACAAGCGGTGCGCAAATGAATCCGGTGTGGTTGCAGAACTACAACCCGCTGCACCATGCGGCTCTCTCCACGGTGGTGGCGGCGTGTCCGGTAGCGGTGTTGCTCGGTTCGATCGCGCTACTCAGAATACGCATCCACCTCGCGGCAGTCCTGGGGCTGGGGGTCGCGTTGACGGTTGCGTTGTGGGCCTACCAGATGCCTCTGGTCGCGGCGGCGGCGACGGCGGGCTACGGAGCCGCGTTCGGGCTTTTCCCGATCGGCTGGATCATTCTGAATGTCATTTTTCTCTACCAACTGACCGTCAAACGCGGCTTGTTCGGCGTCTTGCGGGACAGCCTGGCGCAGGTGGCGCCGGACCCGCGCGTGCAGGTGGTCCTGATCGCGTTTTCGTTCGGAGCGTTCATCGAGGGTATGGCGGGCTTTGGCACGCCGGTGGCCATCACCGGCGCGATTCTGATCCAACTCGGCTTCAAACCGCTGCATGCTTCCGGTCTGGCCCTTATTGCGAACACAGCGCCAGTGGCGTTTGGCTCCCTGGGGATTCCGATCACAACCCTGGAGCAAGTGACGGGACTGGATGCGCTGAAAGTGTCGGCGATGGTCGGCCGGCAACTGCCTTTTTTCTCGGTGCTGGTCCCGTTTTGGGTCGTCGCGGCCTTCGCGGGTTGGCGGGGGATGCTCGGTGTCTGGCCGGCTGCAGCCGTCGCCGGGGTCAGTTTCGCCGTCCCCCAGTTCCTCATCTCGAATTTTCATGGGCCGTGGCTGGTGGACATAGTTTCCGGAGCGTGCTCGATCGGAGCGCTGGTTGGGCTGCTGCGGGTGTGGCGGCCAAAGCCGATGGCACCGGAGAATCACACCCTTGAGACCGCTAAGCCGCCGACGCGTGCGGACTACTCCGGCAAGGTGCTGCGGGCGTGGTCGCCGTGGATAATCCTGACCGCCTGCATCCTGGTTTGGGGATTGCCGCAGGTCAAAACCCGGCTGGACAAAGTCGCCAACTTCAAGCTCGCCGTTCCGGGGTTGCACAACGTGGTGCAACGAGTTCCGCCGGTGGCGCCAGCCGGCGCCAAGCCAGAAGCGGCCGAGTTCAGGCTGAACGTTCTTTCCGCGACGGGCACCGGAATTCTCCTGGCGGCGATATTGGCCGGGCTGACTATGGGCTACGGTCCGCGCGAGATGGCCAAAACCTACCTGGAAACCATTTGGCGGATCAGGTTCTCGCTACTGACCATCGCCGCCATGCTGGCGATTGGGAACGTGACGAAGTATTCCGGCACCGATGCGACCCTGGGCCTGGCGCTGGCGCAGACCGGTTCTCTGTACCCGTTCTTCGGAACGCTGCTCGGCTGGCTGGGTGTTGCTCTGACCGGTTCCGACACCGCGTCGAACGTGTTATTCGGGAGCCTCCAGAAGATCACCGCCGAGCAGGCCCACCTGAGTCCCATTTTGATGGCCGCCGCCAACAGCTCGGGAGGAGTGATGGGCAAGATGATAGACGCGCAGAGCATCGTGGTGGCCAGCACTGCCACCGCGTGGTACGGCCATGAGGGCAGCATCCTCCGCTACGTTTTTTTCCACAGCATCGCTTTGGCGGTGCTGATGGGAATCCTGGTGTTCCTGCAGGCCTATTGCCCGCCGTTCGCCCACATGGTCGTGCCCTAATCCGCGCGTTTTGTACCCCGCGCGGAAAACTAACAGACCGGCTCGAGATCAGATGAACTCGTTGATGATATTTTCGAGCAATTCCTGGCGACCGCTGGTGTTGCTGGTGATATCGCCCTTCGCGAGCATGTAGCCCTCGAGTTCCTTGAACCCCGCCTTGCCGGACTCAATCTTGGCGCCGATGCCGTTATCCCACGAGCTGTAGCGCTCTTTAACAAACTCTGCCAGGCGGCCATCTTTGCGGATGGCAGCGGCAATTTTCAAGCCGCGGGCGAAGGCGTCCATGCCTCCGATATGCGCGTAGAACAGGTCGACCGGCTCGAAGCTCTCACGGCGAACCTTGGCGTCAAAGTTCGTGCCGCCGGTGGCAAAACCGCCCATCTTGAGAATCGAAAGCATGATCTGCGTGGTCAGGTAAACATCGGTGGGGAACTGATCGGTGTCCCAGCCCAACAACAGGTCGCCGGTGTTCGCGTCGATGGAACCCAAAGCGTTGGCGGCGATGGCCACCTCCAGTTCATGCTGCATGGTGTGCCCCGCCAGCGTCGCGTGATTGGTTTCGAGGTTCAGCTTGAAGTCCCGCAGGAGGTCATACTCGCGCAAGAAATTCAGGCACGCCGCGGCGTCGGAGTCATATTGGTGCTTTGTGGGTTCTTTCGGCTTGGGCTCGATATAGAACTGGCCCTTGAAGCCAATCGACTTTTTGTGGCCAACGGCCAGGTGCAGGAAGCGGCCCAGGTGGTCCAGCTCGCGCTTGAGATCGGTGTTCCAGAGTGTCGTGTAACCCTCGCGCCCGCCCCAGAACACATACCCAGCGCCCTTGAGTTCGTGCGTTATTTCGATGGCCTTCTTCACCTGCGCGGCGGCGTAGGCGAACGCGTCGGCGTTGCAGCTTGTCGCCGCGCCGTGAACGAACCGGGGATTGCTGAACAGGCACGCTGTGCCCCAGAGTAACTGGACCCCGGTGCGCTGCTGCTCCTGTTTGAGCACCTTGACAATCCCGTCGAGGTTCCGGTTGGTCTCGCGCAGGCTCTTGCCCTCGGGCGCCACGTCGCGGTCGTGGAACGCATAGAGGGGCGCGCCCAGTTTCTCAAGGAATTCAAACGCAACTCGTGCGCGTGTTTCGGCCATCCTCATCGAATCGCTACCGTCCTCCCAGGGCCGAATCGCGGCGGGGGCCCCAAACATATCCGCCAACTGGCCCCGGATCGTGTGCCAGTAAGTCACCGAAAACCGCAGGTGCTCACGCATTGACTTGCCTTCGACAAGCTCTTGGGCGTCGTAATGCTTGAACGCCAGCGGGTTTTTCGATTTAGGCCCTTCAAACTGGATCTTGGAGATGCCTGGGAAGAATTCTCTGGATGCTCGTTTCATGATTCGCGAACAATTTTGCGCGCGAGGCTAATGCGCGGACCGCACTTCGGCAAGCAGGATTAAGCCCGGGCTAGTCTCCCGCGGCGACGGTCCAAATCCCCTTGGGATTGGACAGAGTCCCGCCGCCGATTGTCTGCTGGATTTTGAGGGCGGCAACATGGTTGTCGTGGAAGAGGTAGTTGAACCGCCGGCTGTGAATACCGTATTGATCGTTGCCGAAGTTTTTGGCGTCCGGCGCGGGATCGAGTTGGTAGAGGTCGCCCCCTCCGTAAGGGCCGTTGCAGAATGCGGGCCAGGCGTTGCCCACTGCGTTCTGGATATTGGGCTGTTCCACC
>DATDCV010000406.1:0-16455 GCA_036524155.1 Verrucomicrobiia bacterium | reverse complement strand
CAGCGCGTATGCATGAAGCCTCAGAAGGGGGCGGGGACGGCCTCGTCCCTGCGTTGGTTGAAATGATAGCAGCTCCAGATGGGGACGAGGCCGTCCCCACCCCTTTCATGCATACGCGCTGTCACTGTCATAACTCGCGGCGTTAACAGGTCTCCGCTTTTCGCGTTCCGGCCTCTGGCAGCTATCCCCTGAGCTCCGCGCTCGAGCTACTTTTTGATGACCACCGCCCAGTCGTGGGGCTCATCCTCAGGCGGGGTAACTACCGCGTTTCCTTGGGTGTCGGCGATCAATTGGGAGGCGGGCTGGCGAACGCCAGTTACCGGGTTGAACCACCCGATGCGGTAGGGCGTCCCCGCTCGGAGACCGTTGAGCGCGACCGCCCGCGGTTCGAGCAAATAGACCAGGCGCAACTCGTCCCCGGCCCCTGCGCACAACGGTGACACGACTCCTGTGTCAACGGTCATCTCGCCCCACGGCGCACAGCCGTAGGCACCCAGCAGTTTCGGCGCGACCCAATCGCGCGCGTCAAAGTCAGCCCCTTGCCACCCGTCGATTACCGTCTTCGACGCCCGCCACGCGTCGTCGCTGTCCACGCGCATCATGGCGCCGCCGGTGAAGCGGATTTCCAGGCGGCACAGCAGTCCGGCAGGATTCCGCGTCACGGGCGCCGGACGATTCTCTCCCTCAATGGCGAGGGTGTTGCGCCCCGCACGCAGAAGGTTTTTCAGCTCGCCGAACTCCCGTCCCGTCCTCCAGTCGGCGTGTTCGCCGAGGGCGTGCCCATTGAGCCAGACGGCGCAGCGGTCATCGCAGCTCACGCGCAGCCCCGCGCCGGCCAGGCGCTGGTCAGGAGCGATGTCGAACACGCGACGGAAGTAGCGTTTGGCGGCCGGCGCGTCTTCGCGCGGGTTGCCTTCTGGAAACCAGATCCATTGCGCGGCGGCGAAACTGAGCGGGCCGCTTTCGGGCCCGGCCCAGGCGACCCATTCCGGGTGCGGTTCGAGCTTGTACCAGGGGATGGATTCGAGCAGACGTTTGGCCGCCGCGAGCTGCGATGAGCCCGGGAGCCGCATCGCGTCGTCCCAGGGAGTGGTGCCCCAGTTATTGCCCCCGGGAGAGGCTCCATAGGCTTGATCCCGTCGATTGACCTGCCAGATGCCGTTCGCGCCATAGGTGTGGCCGGCACAACCGCTGCAGATCACGTGCGCCCAAAAAGCCTGGCGCGCATCGGACGCCTCCAGCTTGCGGCCAATCTCGAGGGCTTCATAACGAGCTTCCCCGCTGATGACGGGCATGATCGGTTCGCTGCGGTACGCCCCAAGAGCCAGGGCGCCGTGCCGGAAGGCGGGCTCGCCATGGCCGCTCTGGTGCATGTCGAAATCCAGGACCCGGGGATCGGTGACGGTGTCGCGGGCGCGGCTCCCCGGATGGATGGTCACCAGCCGGTGGAACGGGTCCGTGGCGTGAATGAACCGGATGACTTCGGTCCATTCCCGTTTCTGGAGCGCGCTCTCGGCGGCGGCGTTTTTGGATAAGTAGAACGGCATGGTGCCCTCGCCGGCGGCGCACCAAACGACGGGCAACGCGCCCCACCGCGCTATCAGGTAGCGCCAGTGTTGCTTCATTTTGTCCGCGCCCAACCACGGCAGGTGGTAACCCCAGGCGCCGACCACGCACGGCACGAAGCCCTGCTCGACGAGATAAAAGATGCGGCGATCCGCCGCGTCGAAATATTCAGGCCGAATCCAGCGGTAGTCCTGCTCCCACGGAAAGCCCGCCTCATTGGCGCCGCGCTCGTCGAAGGCCGGCATGTCGGGATACAGTCCAGCCACGATTTGGATGACGTTGAACCCCTTTGCTTTCCGATCGGCGGCCAGCGTCTGGAAATCCTCGGGCCATTTCAACCGCGCGCACAGCCCCATCCACCAGGTATCGCCGAGCCAAAAAAACGGCGTGCCGTCCTGGCAGGCGAAGTGGCGACGATCCGCTGCGATGCGCAATCCGCCGTGAAGAAACAGCGGGTGGTCTCCCCGATAGGGCGTGACCTCCACGGCTCCTTCCGCGCCATGCAGTCCCGCGTCGCTTGGGTCGGAGCATTCTGTGCGGAAGCGATGCACCCCGAGCGTGGCCGAGGAGTAGCGCCCACGCCAATTCCGCCCGCCCGCCCAGAACCCCGGAATCCTCAAGGTCTGGTGGTCGGGGGCCGCCACTACGAAATTGAGTTGGACCTCGTTGAACGGATCGAGGTGGTCCCTTTTCGAAACGACCGACCACTCGACCATGCCGTTGGCCTGCACCGTGGTGATTGGCTCCGCCGCCCCGGCCCACGCGCTCGCCCAGATCAGGCACAGCCACCCGCACAGGTTGGGAAAGGCGCGGTGTCTCCCCATATGCCTCGGGGATTGCGGGTGCACACCGGACCCTGTCCGACCGCGAGAGCGCGGTCAAGGAGGATCACTGCCGGCGGTGGGGTCGGGCCCGCGCACTTCGGCACCTCGACCCGCCCCCTTCGGCACTGGGATTTCGCTGGCTGATTCTTTGGCCAGTTCTACTGGTACCGCAGCCGGTATAGGCGGCCCTCTGCAACCTCATAGCTCCGGTGCTTCAACGATCCAGCAGCAGGGAGTCCCTCGGGCCACCTAAACCAGTGGCGCAGATTAGCGGTCTCAACCGTTCGTTCCCGTCGGTTGCAGCCCCGCACCCCGGCCCTCCCTGGGGAGAGGGTGAACCGTGGTCCGTCCTCAGGGGATTCCTCGCTTAGACTGAATTGGAGGCGCCCTGAGAACGCCAGGTGTGGCCGCTTCGCCGAGGCGGCCACACCTGAGACCGAGGGGATACGAGCGATTTTTGAATTGCCGTGACAGGCGACGGGCTTGCGATTAGGTTCTGATACCACTGCGGATGCTGGACATCGGGCCAAGGCTGCCGGGAGCGCCTGAACAGGATCCAATTTGTTTCGACGACCACGCAATGTCTTTGGGAGATCAGAGCAGCGTTCCAGGCCCACGGCAACCGCCGGCGGGGGTGGCCGGGTATGCGCCCGCAGCTTCCGACGTTTGCGGGGGCGACAAGGCTGCGGTGGAGATTAGCGTCGTGGTTCCCTTATTCAATGAGAGCGAAAACGTGGTGGCGCTGGCACGGCGAGTATTTGAGAGTTTCGCGAAGGAGCCGCGAGTTCTGGAATTGGTGCTGGTGGACGACGGGAGCACGGATGGGACGTGGGGGCAAATGCTGGCGGCGCGACAGTCCGACGGCCGGGTGCGGGCGTTGCGGCACTTGCGGCGGGCGGGGCAAAGCGCGGCGCTGTGGACGGGATTTCGGGCAGCGCGTGGTCCAATTATCTGCACGTTGGATGGTGATTTGCAGAACGATCCCGCCGATTTGATTAGGATGCTGCCGCTGTTGGGCGAGAGTGACCTGGTGTGCGGGGTGAGGGTCAACCGCCAGGATAGCCTGCTGCGGCGCGTGTCGACGGCGGTAGCACGGTGGGCGCGACGAACTGTCCTGGGAGTCGACTTCCAGGACACAGGGTGCAATTTGCGTGTTTTCAAGCGTGAGGTGCTGGAGAAGCTGTTTCTGTTTGACGGATTGCACCGGTTCATGCCGATCGTGGCGCAAGCGGGAGGCGCCGTGGTACGGGAAGTGCCGGTTTCCCACCAGCCGCGCTACGCGGGAAAATCGAAGTATGGGGTATGGAATCGCCTGGGGCGGGGTATCTTCGACTTGGCGGCCATCGCGTGGTATCGGCGGCGCCAGATCGGGAGCGTGGAAACCACTGAATACCGTGATGAAGCGGAGCGGATCCCCGGGCCCCGCGCGACCCGGCCTTGAAGTCCGCCCGGAACGCCGGCTTCTGAGTTTTATGATCATCGGCCTGAAACGTTTCATCGCCCTCGTAACCTTCCTAAGCTGCTTCGCTAACCTCGCGCTTACTGTTGCCGGCCAGCCAGCCTCCCCCAGTGGACTCCAGCGTGGCGAGGTTATCTTTTTCGCGGACTTTGAGGGGACGAACGGCCTGGACGGTTGGAGTGGTCCAGCGAGACTGCAACCCGGTTTTTCCGGAACCCAGGCCGCCGCGCTCGAGCGAAAGGCGGGGCAGGAATCTTCCGTGATTGCGCGGTCGCTGGCCGTCGAATCCCTGCGGGGTTGCACAATTCGGGCGACGGCGATGGTCCGGGCGCAAGAGGTTTCCGCGAAACCCAATGCCTGGAATGGACTCAAGTTCATGCTGGTGGTGCAGGGGACAGGTGGCAGCGGTTATCCCCAGGCGACTCTCGACACCGGCAGCTTCGACTGGCGGCTGGCGGCGTTCACGGCTCGGATCCCGGCGGACGTTACCAACGTGACGCTGGTGCTCGGACTCGAGAATGTCACGGGGCGGGCGTGGTTCGACGACGTGAAGCTGACCATCACGAAACTGCCCGTGACGGGCGCGTCGAAACCGTTAGCGGGCGCCAGGTTCAAGGGCCACGCGCTGTCCCGGTTGCGCGGGACGATGATCAGCCCCGGCATTGACCCGGACAGCCTAAGGGTTCTTGGCCACGACTGGAACGCGAACCTGATCCGCTGGCAACTCATTCGTTCGGGTCCCGCGGCGCGGGATCGCTCGCCCGAAGGTTTCGACCGGTGGCTGGAGGGCGAGTTGCGGAAGCTGGATGCCGCGCTGCCGTATTGCCAGGAAAACGGGTTATTGGTGGTGGTCGATTTGCATTCGCCACCGGGCGGCAAGCCCACCACGAGCGGTTATGTGGGGTCCGACAGCGGGTTGTTCAGTGACAAACAGGCGCAGGAAAAGTTTGTGCGGGTTTGGAGCGGGATCGCCGCTCGCTACAAGGACGCGAAGGCGATCTGGGGGTACGACCTCGCCAATGAACCGGTCGAGGAGGATGTCGAAGAAGACTGCGCCGATTGGCAGGCGCTGGCGGGGCGGGCGGCGGTGGCGATCCGCGCGGTGGACCCGCAGCGGGCGATTGTCGTGGAGCCTGCACAGTGGGGCAGCCCCGAGGGGCTCAGCGATCTGCTGCCGCTACCTGTTTCAAACGTGGTCTACAGCGTTCACATGTACATCCCCCACGCCTTCACTCACCAGGGGGTGTTTGACAACGGACCTGCGTATCGATACCCGGGCGAAATCCAGGGCAAACAATGGAACAAGGCAGAGCTGGAACGCGCGTTGCAGCCGGTTGTGGAGTTTCAAAACCGTTACAACGTCCATATATACATCGGAGAGTTCAGCGCAATCCGCTGGGCACCCGACCACAGCGCGTGCAGGTATTTGAGCGACTTAATCGACATCTTCGAGGCACACGAGTGGGATTGGAGCTATCATGCTTTCCGCGAATCGCAGGGGTGGAGTGTGGAACACGGCTCGGAGCAGGCGGACGACCGGCCGGCGATAGAACCGACGGACCGGGAGCGACTGTTGAGAAGTTGGTTCGGCAAGAACGCAAAACCTTGGTAAGGGCGGACAGTGTTGCAGGTTACAGGTTGAAAGTTGCAGGTTGGGATTGCTGTTTTTGGCGTGTTGGCCGATCGGCCTGCTAATCATCGTCTACAGCCGTCACGGCCCAGCCTGGATAGGGCGCGTTGGGGCCTTTCATGGCATGCCAAATGATTCGGTTGAGCAAGTCCTCGGAGCATTGGTCGGGCGCACCTAAAGGCAGTCTGGCCGAGAGCTGGGCGAACCGGCGCAGCAAGGGGTCGGAGAGCTTCTTCACGGGCGGATTCACTTCATCGAGGCGCACGTTGTTGGGCACCGAGACGAAGGGCGTCAGATCGGGCTTGTCGGTGAAGCAGTCAAACATGGGAGTGGCGGCGGCGTCGAGTTGGTGCATTGGGGGCAGGCCGAGGATGAGTTCCATTGTGCGGATCAGGCTAATATGGTTGTACTGCGTGCTAACCACCTGGCCCCGTTTGGTGTACGGGCTGATTACATAAGCCGTCGTGCGATAACCGCTGACGTGGTCCCAGCCCGCCTGTGGGTCATCCTCGATGGCGAAGATGCACGTCTCGGGCCAGAAGCGGCTGTGGCTGAGTGCTTCGACGATTTTGCCGAAGGCTAAATCGTTGTCGGCGACCTGCGCCGCCGGCGTCGGCGACCCGGGGTCGGTTCCCGAGGTGTGATCGTCCGGCAAACAGATGATCACCAACTGCGGAAAATCGCCTCTGGTCTCGAAACGCTTCAACTCCTCGATGAAGCGCGCCGCGCGAAATTGGTCGGGGATGTTCATGTCCCAGCCCACCGTGTTGGTGCACAGATGAGGCCGAAGCGACTCGACGGCCGGGCGGCTGCTGATCCGGATCGTTTGGTTGCCATTGGTAAAATCGATCCAGTGGTCCATGAACGTCATTGATTTCTTGCGATCGGGGTTGACCCAGCTCTTTTCCGTGATGGCGAACTCGCCGTAATCACGCAGCGTTTTCCGGTGGGCGATGGCGTTGTCCCAGATAAACCCCGCCGGCGAGTAGGCCAGCGCGTCAACGTCGTCGTCCTCCATCCCGTCGGGGTAGCTGCGCGGAAACCCGGCAAAAGATTTCTCCATGTAATCTGTCGCGAGCGCGGTCGTAGCCCATTGGTGGCCGTCGGCGCTCAAGATCGACGAGCAATAAGTGTTGTCGAGCAGCACAAACTCGCGCACCAGTTTGTGCTGGTTGGGCGTCACCTTCACACCGAAAACGCACAGCGACGGATCACCGTTTCCCGCGGCGATATCGCCCAACACCTGGTCATAGGTGCGGTTTTCTTTGATGAGATATACCACGTGCTTGAAAACGCTCGGTTCCCCCGTTCGCTCGGGCACCGGCCGGGCCGGCTGATCCGGTCGCGCCGGCAGGAGCGCCTGTTTCACCAGGGGATAACGAACGTTCCGCAAAACCACTCGAGTGTGATCGGCCAACTCGTTTTTCGACGGCACCCGCAGAAAGGACAGCGTGCCATGATATTGGTGCGAGTTGAATTTCATCGGCTCGCCAGGTTCCAGGCGTATCGTGGATCCAACGCCCTTGATGTTCGCGACGTAAAGGTTCTTGCGTTCATCGTCGAAGATGATTGCGCCCGGAAACCAGCCGACCGGGACGAGGCCCAGAAGTTTGGAATGGCCTGGAGCGAAGTCGATCACCCCGATGGCGTTTTGGGTGCCGTTACAGACATAGAGTGTGTGCCCTGAAGGGTCAAACGCCAGCGCATTCGGGCTGGCCCCGAACAAATCGGCGGGGGTCGACCGCGTCCAGACGGTCTCGACAATCTTGTCTTTCCGCGTGTCGATGATCGCCAGGGTGTCGCTCGCCGCATTAGCGATGACCAGCCAGCGCCGGTTTGGCGACAGCGCCAGGGCAGAGGAGTGCAGCCCGGTCAAGATCTCCCGCAGGACGCGGTTCTGGCGGAAATCAATGACGCTGACCGAGCCTTCGCTCGCGATATGCCTGACCGGGTCGACGCGAACCAGCGTGCCCCTGCCGGCCGGACCGGTCGGGTCGCCCGGGCCGGGTCTGCGCCCGCCCCAGTTGCTGACATATGCCTTGTCGCCCGCTAGTACCACATCGTATGGCGCCACCCCCACATCCCACGTGCGCAGCATTTTTCCCGTTTTCGTATCCAGCTCGCCGAGTCGGTTCGACAGATTCAACACCACATACAGCCGTTTGCCGTCGCTCGAGATCGCCAGGCCCGCCGGAATTTCCAACTTCCGCCCCGGCGCATTGGCATTGGGCAACAGGATGCTGTCTACAGCCGTGACATTGCGTTTGTCGTCAACGGTGAAGACTTTGATCGTGCCGTTGACGCTTGAGAGGTAGAGCCGGCGGCCGTCGGGCGAAAAAACCAGGCCTGTGTAGCTCACCTGGGCCTCCTTGTCGGGTTGAAGGATGTGTTCCGAGACGCGGTCAGGGCCGGATTCCCCGGCGCGGAACGCGACCAGGCGCACGCGCTGGAGAATGGTCCCCTCAGCCGGGTCCAAAACAATCAATTCCGGTGTCTTGCCGGAGACTGCCAACAACCGGCCGTCGGGGCTCAACGCCATCGCTTGGGGTCTCAGGCCCGGCAGCTCGATTTGTTTTCCGGCCGGGGTCAATTTCTGGTGGACGGGGGTTTGGTAAAGATTCGTGCCGAGCTGGCCGACTTTCTCTGTCGTGGCCAGTGGTGGCGGCGCGAGCTCAGCCGCCCGTGCGGCAGTACCCAGCAGCACCGTGCCAACAACCAGGAGAAGTTTCCCTATCCATTCCGAGTGAAATCGTTTCATGTGCGGTCGTTTGTAGGGGGCAAGATTGGCGCAACCAAATCAAACGCGCAAGTAACCCTTCCGCCTGAAAACGAACGGGTGTGCGTCGTAATATCTATGTGGTTGCCGTCGAAGTTCCCCCTGGGGGTTTCCGGCCCGCGGTTGAACATTGTTCAGAATCATGGAATAGGTATGTCCGTGCTGAATCCCGACCCTGAGCCGTGACCAGCCGTATCGTGGAAATCGTAACATGAAGAATCAAACTGTCGCAAAGAAGGCCGCCTGTGCGCTTATTGTCTGTTTTGTGTCCTGCCTGGCGCTCACGGCCTGCAAGACCACAACTGAACAGTCAACCGACCAAACTCCAGCGAAGTCGGAACACCCGACCCAATCGGAGCACCCCACTCAGTCGGAACACCCGAAATAACGACGAACCGCTGGCATAACGGCAGTCCGGGCTGACGCGCCGGCGAAGGCCGGTCCAACTCCCGGCGACGTGTCGTTTCCGGCGGTTCTGGAAAGGATCTTCAGATGCCATTACAGCGCGCTTTCGGCGTGTCGTGGGTGGTGTGCGTGGTACTGCTGATGGCCCGGCTTCCGGCGTCGCCGTCCCAGCAGACGACGGGGCCGCTGGTCACGATTGACCAAATCGCGGCTGGGATCGAAAAGCACATCACGGAGGAATCCGCGAAGAGCGAAGGTTATTTCAAGCTGCGGTTCAAAGACAAAGAGCTGAGTCTCCAACTGGTCAGGGTTCATCTTGAGTATCTGGCCAGTCTCGGGGGCGGAGTCAGCTTCGCGTGTGTCGACCTGGTCGGGACCGACGGGCCGGTCTACGACGTGGACTTTTTCATGAAAGGTCCTCCCGGTGCGATGACTGTCACTGAGACGAGCGTCCACAAGGTGAACGGACGGCCGCTCTACCTGTGGGAACAAAATCGCGACAATTCCTGGCAGCGGGTGCCGGTGAAGAATGCCCCTCCACGCTTATTGGGCGTCATTAATGGCGCCGATGGATTTGATTTTACCTATCGGGCCAAACTGCCCGAGATCACCGGCACTGCGCGCCTGTGGCTGCCCTTCGCCACCTCGGACATGTTCCAACGGGTTGAAGTCAAAGGCATCACGACGCCCGGACCTTGGCGCGAACTCGAAGAGCGGGAGTATGGGAACAAAGTGTTGTATCTGGAGGCCGGGCCCAGTGATGGCGGCAAGACGATCGAAATCCGCTACCGGGTCAAGCGGTTCGAGAAAGCGGAATATGCCGTCCGCAACCCGGCCGCGGACAGGTATCTAAAACCCGAAAATCTGGTGCCGGCCAATGAGACTTTCCAGACAATCGCTCAGCAAGTGACCCAAGGCAAAACCAACGACCTCGCGCGCGCCCGCGCGCTGTACGACCATGTGATCGACAAGGTGCGTTATGCCCGTTATGGGTCCGGATGGGGCCGCGGCGACGCGGTATATGCCTGCGATGCGCACAGCGGGAATTGCTCGGACTTTCACGCGTATTTCATCGCGTTGGCGCGCGCGGCCGGCATTCCGGCGCGCTTTTCCATCGGCGCCGCGATTCCCTCTGAGCGAAATGAGGGCGGCATCGACGGGTACCATTGCTGGGCGGAGTTTTTTGCCGAGGGCAAGTGGGTGCCTGTGGACCTAAGTGAGGCAAACAAGAACTCAAGCCTGACTGATTATTACTTCGGCCACCACCCCGCGAACAGGTTCGAGCTCAGCAAAGGCCGCGACCTGGTCGTCGAGCCGGGCCCAGTCTCCGGCCCCATCAACTTCCTGGCCTACCCGGTGATGGAAATCGACGGCAAGCCGGTCAAGGTCCAAACCGAGTTTCTTTTCCATCGGTCATAGCGGCGGGGTTTCAGCTCACGACCGGCCAGCGAAAAGTTGAGGTGAGCGCGATACGTTTGCCGGTTTGTTGTGATTTCCTGGCCCCGGTGATGATCTCCAGCACATGCAACGCCTGTTCGGGAGTGACGAGCAACTCGCGGTCGGTGGCCAGGCATTCGGCGGCCAGGGCCGCGCCCTGCTGCCAGATGTACCCCGCGGCATCGGTGGCGTGCCGTTCCAGGATGGGCTGCTGATGGGTGGCGACGTCCACGCCCTGCGGCGCCCAGTCGTAGCCAACCAGTCCCATGAACCCGCCCGACCCGACAATCGTGATGGTGTGGCGCTGCTCGCCGCTGCCGTCGTGGCCGTGCGGATTGAAGTAATTGAACCCGGACTGCACGTGTGAGAGCACACCATGACCGTGGTCGAGCAGCAACTGGGCGTTATCTTCCTCCGTGACGCGGATCCTGCCCTTGCCGGTGATGTCGCGTTCGGGAGTGACAATGCTCAGCATCGCGCTGACGTGTTTGGCGGGTCCCAGCAGGCCGGTCAGGGACGTCAGGTTATAGACCATCAGGTCGGGCATGCTGCCGCCACCCGTCTCGTAGAAGAACGACGACCAGTTCGGACCTTCGTGCCCGTAATCCGCGTGCGCCGCCGCCACGCGTCCCAACGCACCTCGCGCGAGTGTCTTTGCCATGAACGCGAACTGCGGGCTCTGCACGGTGATCGGCGCGCCCCAAAGACGAAGCTGTCTTTGCCGGGCGAGGCGCAGCAACTTCTGTCCCGCAGGCAGCGAGTTGGCGATGGGCTTTTCGCTCCAGACATGCTTGCCGGCTTCGAGCGCCTGGCGATTCAGATGCTCGTGTTCCTGCATGTCCGTCAGGTTCACGAGAAACTCGAATGCCTCGCCGGCAAGCATGGCCTCGATATGCGGGTAGTGGTGCGTCACCTTGAACCGCTCCGCCTGGCTGCGCGCGCGCTCGGGCCGGATGTCGCACAGGCTGACCACGTCGACAAACGGACACTGGGTCAGCACCGGCAGGTAGGAATGCGACACGCTGCCGCAACCGATCACGCCCGTTCGGATGCGTGTGACCTGCTGGGCGCCGCTGAGCGGCAGAACCCCGGAAGCGACGGCGGCGCCGGCAAACAGCGCGGTTTTTGTGAACTGGCGACGATTCAAGGTCCCAGGCGAGGCGTTCATAGGCGGCAATCCCCGGGGTATTTACTGGCCGCTGACCCGTATGAAACCTGCGCCCGGTTGGATCGGGACGTTTGCGGTCGTACTGGTAGTCGGCGACCCAACGTTATTCCAGGCTGGATTGGTCAGGCTGGGTGTGAATTGCACCTGGAAGGGTGGCGTTCCATAAACCCAACTTACAACCGCATTCGACTCGCTCCGGGCGATGCTGACGATCCGTGGTTTCAACACGCGGTATGACTTGATGGCGCTTGGATTGGCAACCTCGTTGATGAGAATCTTCTCTCCGGTGGCGAGGTCAGCGACCGAAAAGAACTCGCAACTGGCGGATCCCTGACTCTCGAAGTAAATCAACTGGAACGGATAGACGCCAGCGGTCGGCACGAGGAAGTCGAATAAGGTGTCAGCAGCCGCCCGGCCATTATCGAAGATGCCCAGCATGATTGGCGATCCGGGCAGCCCGGGTGGAGGTGTGGCATCAACCTCGAAGCCGTCGTCGCTGTTGACTCCCAGCCGGTAGTAGCCGGCTGCCAGCTCCAGGTTGAGCAGTCCTTCGCACGAGAACCAGTCGTAGGGGCCAAAGTCCAGCCCAGGGAACGTCAGGTCCCCACCAAAGTTGCCGGCAACGCCGCCGTTGTCGTTATAATTGAGCACCGTGTCGATGTTGTAGGAGCCGTCGGCATTGGGCCCCGGCGGAGCCGCGTTTGTATAGGGGAGGCTATTACTCGGATCGATTAGCGTGCCGGCCAATTGGGCCCTCGCGCGGGCGATCGAGCTGGCCAGGATGTTTGTGGTATCCTGCGGAGCCAGAACGGTACGGAACGTGAAGCCCGGCGTAACGCCCGAGCCGGGCGGGTTGGCATAAGCGGCGGGCAGCGTGGCGTAATTCGCGGCGGTGAACTGGACCTCGTTGGTATAAGTCAAGCCCAGGTTGTCGTCATACGTGAGCGTGTAGGTGTGCGTCGAACCGCTGCCCAACAACGCCGTGGCGAGGTAACTGACATTCGTCACGCCGTCCCCGGATGAGATGGCTGCCGGCGGCGACACGGGGCTGCCGTCGAATCGCAAACGGATCGAGCTGGCCACGAGCGTGGTTTCGCCGTTGGTGATGCTTGCCTGGTAGGGGTAATAAACCGCGGCGACGCCGGTTTGACCGTCCGCCGGCGAAGTGGACACCACCAGGGGGCCGGCAGGAAACACCGTCTCCGGCAGTTGGGCAAACCGGACGTCATCCACTGCGATGTCGAACGGGTCTCCCTCGACCTCACCGGCGCCGAGCGTGGAAGCCAGGCGATCGATTTTCAGTTTCAAAGTTTGGCCCAGCGCACCTGTGTAGTTGAAGGTTATCGGGTGGTTCTTGGTGCTATCCGACAGGAATGTCAGGTTGGTGGGACCGCTGACTACTGTCGCGCCGGACAAGAGGCTGACCTTGTAAGTAAATCGCTCTGACGAATTATAATAGGGATGGAAGTTGAACGACTCCACCACCACCCGCGCCGACGGATTGTTAGGGGTGAAAACGATGTCAAAAGTTGAGCCGACTGTCGAATCGTTCAATTGGGCAGCGGACCAGACCGAGTCGTTGTAGTACTGCCACACGGCGTCGGCGGGACCCGTCGCCTGCCATGTCAAGCCGATGTTCGGCGTGCCGAAGCCCACCACTGACACACCGTCGCTTGAGGCGGCCGCGTAGTCTCCGAAGGACTGAGAAACGTCTTGATTGGTGGTTTGATTGTCGAATTCCAGGATGGTGTCGGCCTGGGCGCCGCGGCCCAGGAATACTCCGAGCGCGAGCAGCGCCGCGCGGCGGACGTTGGCAGGTCTTCTCATTTTCATAGTCTTTTTCTCTGACAGTTAGTAGAGGATTTGAATGTGGGACCTCTGTGGGTTAACGTGACTTTTTATGGCATCGTTCGCCTGGCTCCGTCCACCCGGTAAGAAAACGGCTGGCGGGGGGCTCGCTTTAGGCTTCAATTCCAGACCCTAGACCCAAGTTGCCCCGATTTCAACCCTGCTTTCCGACATGCGGGGATGCCTCAGTCTTCCAGAGCGGAGCGCCGGTTTTCAACCGGCTTACGACGTCCTTGGTTCGCCCGTGCTGGGCTTGTTTACCGAAACGAGAGGGTGGCTGGTTGGTTTAAGCCGGTTGAAAACCGGCGCTCCGCCTTGCGAGATTGATACGCTCCGCGCTCGGAAATGGGTGGGGATGACCGGAACCGCTGCAAAGCCCGGACCTCTCAGCAAAAAGGCGGCTGCAAGACAGGCGAGTTGAGCTGGTTCTGGAGGCCTTGCAGCCTCCCCGTCACGCTGTGTACCCCAACGCGGTGATCATCGGTTCGAGCCTGGCGAGATAAGGTTCGAGGTGGCGGCGGTAGTGTTGCCAGCGGCCCACCGCCCGGGTGGTGAGTGGCTTGCTCACTTCCGCGTAGCTGGGCGAACGCAACGGTTTGCTGCGGGCGTGTTCATCGAAATGCAGAACCCGCTCATCCCACGCCAGGCCCAGAAATTCGAGCACCCGCCGCGATGCCCCCTCGAGGTCCGCGACGAGCTCCTCGTAGCGCACCTCGAAAAACGGGTTGCGCAGCCGGGGCATCATCGCCCGCCAGAAGCCCATCACAGACAGATACTGGGTCACAGTTCCGTCCAGGCTCAGGTACGCGGAACTGACCGGGTTGGGAGCCAGCGGTTGCATGAAACAACTCAGGCAGACGTCACGCGGGTCACGAAGCGCGACGAGAAACTTTGCTTCCGGAAACAGGCGCGCCACTGCTGGAATCAACACGTTCAACGCCGGGTTCTTATCCACGAGCAGCTTGTCCCCAAGCGTGCTGCCGAGAAACAATTCGGTGAACCGGAAGTAGTCCTCGCGCGATTGCCGCAGACGGCTGGTCGGAGCCGAGTCGAGCACTTGGAGCAGGGAAGCCTCAGGTGGGAAACCTCGGCACAAGGGGAGGTAGGCCTCGTCGTGGAGGATGTGCGTCTCCTCGGCCGTGATCACGCCGGGGTGCGAGTCCAGCGCTTGTTCGAGCAAGGTGGTGCCGGAGCGCGGGTGCCCGCACAAAACCGTCAGGCGCCGTGGCGGCGACAGCGCTTCACCCGCCGCCGCCCACCGTTCGAACGCGGTCGCGGTAATGCTCTCCTCCATCTGGCGCACGCGCTCTTGAATTCGGCGGAGCGTCGCGGCGTGATCCGCCGCCGCCGGCCGGACCAGCGTCTTGGCTTCAAGGAATGCTTCCATCGCTTCGTCGTAGCGTCCCAGCCGGTCCAGAACCTCACCCAATTCATACCAGGCGCGCGCGCGCAGCCAGGGATCGCCCGCCTTGGTGTTCAGCAGATCTCGCACGCGGTTTTCAGCCTCCGCCAGGCGGCCCGACAGCCGCTCCAGCCTCGCGCGCACGAGCCGCGCGGCGGGATCTCCGGGGCCCAATGCCAGCGCGCGCTCCGCCAGCCGGATCGCCTCTTCCAGGCGGGCGTGCCGTTCGTGCATTTCCGCAAGCTGGAGGAAGACCTCTGCCGTGGCGCCCTGGTCTTCGGCGGCCCGCTCGAAGTAGCGTTTCGCCATCTCATAGCTCCCGAATTCCCGGCAGCGGCGGCCGGCTTCGACGAGCGCCGCTATTTTGCGCGGTGCAACGCGGACGGCCTTCTCAAAACATCGTTCCGCCCCGGAGTAGTCGTAGCGCAGCCCGTACGCGCGCCCCAGGTCCAAGTGGATGGAGGCATTGGCGGGATCCAACCGCGCGGCGTGTTCGAGCGTCTCGATCGTCTGTTGATAATCCTGGTGTTTCCAGGCGTCGGCCGCCTGCTGAAACATCCGGGAGAGAGCCCCTGGCGAGACCAGCCGTTGCCGTTTCATGCTCACGCGGGCTAACATGGGAAACGAACGGGCCAAGCGCAAGCGCGGTGGTGTGTCCGGTCTTCACTGCCTAGTTTTGCCTGGGGCGTGCATTTGTTGAACTCTTGCCGCAAGGTTACACAGAGCCCATTTTTTGCGTCCGACTTGACGTCGCTTTGGCCGGCTGCCAACCGGCCAGCCGACGCAGGGTCGCTCTGCAACCCCTCCCTGCGCCGGCCGAAATCCGTTCTTCACACCTGGTGCTGGACTCAAGGTTTGTAGAGCCGGTAGAACCGGTTGCCGACTAGCGGTGAAATCAGCACCTGCCTGCGGCCACCAACGTCCTGTGGCAACTGAACATTATTGACCCAGTTGGCCGCGGCTAGATCCGTCTTTTCCTGCAACACCCAACCCTCCGCGGGCAGAGGCCACGAAATGGTGATGGCTGAGAGTTGCGAGTTGGCCGTGAGTGTGAGTGACGGCGCGCCAGGAGTTGGCACGGTAGCGACGACACTCCAAAAACCGCCCAACACGGTGAAGTTGCCACCGCTCATTGCGCCGGCATCCGGCTGGCCGATGGTCCCGGCGATGGTGTAAACGCCGCCGGCGCTCGTGCCGCCGCCGCCGTCAATCGTGGACCAGGCAATGGAGTATTGGGCCTGGGCCCAGGAGCAGAAAGCGGAAATAAGAAAACAGAGATAGACGGGCCACCGTCGCTGCGCCGTGAGCCTCGCCCCGGATGCGCCGTGAGCGCTCGCAAGAACGCTTCGCACCCACCTGGCTCCGGGAGTCTGCCTGTCGAGTTTCGAGTCTTTCATCGCACACCTCCATTCACCAGCTTACTTCGGCGGTACGAACGCTGGCCACCCAGCGGATGTCGTCGCCCGTGTTCCCGGTGACCCAAATCACCAACGCGTCATTCGCGTCGTCCGCGGCGACGGTCACGTTCCACGCGGCGTCGGATTCGTAGATCGGGGTGACCGTGTAAACCGGGGCGTAGGTGATGTCGCCCGCCCTGCCGATCATCCCGGTGATGGTATAGCCCGCCGCCTCACCGGCGGAACTGCGTGCGGAAACCAGGATCTGGAACGTCCACGTGGTGTTCGCCGGAACAATCATGCGCTGGGAGGTATTCATTTCAAGGAACAACTCCCGCGTGACGGCTCCGGACGTCCTGTTTTTCGCGACAAAGAAAGACGTTTGGCAGTCACCGGGAATGTTGAACGCGCCGCTGCTGTAGGCCATTTGAGCGTAATTTCGAGCGACGGCCTGCCGGCCGCCCGGCACGGTTGCATGGTCAGCCAGCGCACTGTTGCCACCCCCGCCACCGATGACCGCGAGCGAAGCGTTATCACCAATCC
>DATDCV010000405.1:0-1507 GCA_036524155.1 Verrucomicrobiia bacterium | reverse complement strand
CCTTCCGAGTCCAGGCGGGCGACAGTCAGGGCAATTGGAACGAAATAGCCACCTCGCTGGCGGTCACGGTCAATCGGCAGTTCTGGCAAACCTGGTGGTTTGCTTGCTCTTTCGCGGCGTTCCTGGGCGTGGCGATCTTCTCGGCCTTAAAACGGCGCCTGACTCTGCTGGAAAGACGGCGAGCGGAACAGGAGTCAGTCACCCGGCAGATCATTCTCTCCCAGGAAAACGAGCGAAAACGTGTGGCTGGTGAATTGCACGATGGCTTGAGCCAAAACCTGGCGCTCCTCTCGATCGAAATGGAAATGTTGAACCAGGACCTGCCCACCGCTGCCGGCGAGCTCACCAATCGCCTGCAAGCTTTATCGGCGCAAACCAAGGGGCTTTCCGCCGAAGTCCATCGCATCTCCCACGGTCTGCATCCCGCCAAGCTGACGCAGTTGGGACTGGCAGTCGCCCTTCGTGGATTTTGTCGCGAGGTAGCGGCCGCCCACAAAATCACCGTGCATTTTGCCGACAGCAGTATTCCACGCGTGCTCCCGGAGGATGTCGCCCTTTGCCTCTACAGAGTGGCGCAGGAAGCGGTCCAAAACGTGGTCAAGCACAGCGGTGCAAAGAGCGCAAAGGTCGAGTTGACAATGGATGGCAATGCGATTGAATTGAACATCACGGACGACGGCAAAGGCTTCGAATTGAATGCGAACCGGGCCAATGACTCCCTTGGGTTGGTGAGTATGGAAGAACGAGTCCGCCTGGTTCATGGCCAATTCAGTGTAGAGTCGAAGCCAGCGGCAGGCACACACGTCCGAGTGCGCGTGCCGTTGCCAACGGAAGGACCAAAATGAAACCCTGTAGGGCACGACGTAAGGATTCATTACCCACACCTTATGAAAAGGCACCTTAAAGAGTCTAATTCAGGCAACCGTGCGGGCTTCGCGCAAAAACCCCGTAGGGGTGGCCTGTTTATAGACCGCCCCGCTCACCCCCGACTTGTTTTTTGTTTTTCGGCGGCGCGGGACTTGGCTGTGGATGGTCGGGCACACCACCTCCGCGCCGCCGAAAAACAAAAAACACCAAATCGAGGGGAATGCTGCTGTTACTATAAACAGGCCACCCCTACGGGGTTTCCGCCGGTTCTCCACAGCGGGACTTATGGAGGTTCGGCAGAGTTGTGGGTAATGACAAGCCCTAAAGGGTGGACACCAAACGCCATACTGAGAATTGCTGCCGCGGGATAGTTCCTAATTGATCAGTTGATGACGCTCCGCGTAGCGGGCCAGTTCCACGTTGGTGCTGAGGGCGAGCTTCTCGGAAATGCGAGTGCGGTAGGTCCCAATCGTTTTCTCCGAAAGCCCCAGTTCAGCGGCGATTTCTTTCAGCGTTTTGCCTCTCGCCACCTCACACAATACCTGGAGCTCGCGATTTGACAGCGTCTCGTGCGGCGCTTCCGGGGCCTCGCCCGCTAAAACCGCGGCGAAGGCTTCAGCGAGGGAAGGAGTGACATAGT
>DATDCV010000404.1:0-100431 GCA_036524155.1 Verrucomicrobiia bacterium | reverse complement strand
GCTGAGGGATTGCCCTCAGTCCGAAAGAGGGCAGCCGAGTTGGTGTCGCCGGATTTCTCGGCGGCGAGCGCGAGGCCCGTTTTGGTGAGCTGGATATCGCGGACCGGCGTGAACGCCAGCAGTGCCCAATAACCCAGCAGCAGACCCACACACAGTGCGGCCAGTGCCCGCGGTTTTAGAAAACAAAACAGCAGTCCGGCGAAAAGGTAGGCCAGCGCGATCCGGTTAAGCACTCCCATCAGGCGGATGTCCGGCCAACGGTTGGCAAACCCGGAGGAATACAAGATGCCGATCACGAAGAGCAGTACGCCGCGCCTGAAAACACGTTTGAGCGCTTCAGCCCGCCCGGTGCTCGCGATGGTCTTGCTTAACGAGAAAACGAGCGAGACCCCCGCGATGAACACGAACAAGGGAAAGATCAAATCGTAGAAATGGAATCCCTGCCATTCCGCGTGCTCGAGCTGGGTGGCCAGGAAGCTGGTTGGCCGGCTCTGGCTCATCCGGTTGAGCGCATAGACCAGCGAGTCGGCGCCGATGATCCAGAACATGTCGAACCCGCGCAGAGCATCGACCGACATCAGGCGTTGGGAGGCGGTGGGAGGGGCAGGAGTTTCGGGACTGGCAGCGGGGGCTGTGCTCATGGCGCAAGACATTACCAAACCCGGGCGCGCGGTGACAAACGGAAGCGACGGGCAGGGCGTATTGCCCTAAATCCCGAAGAGCAACAGCAGGGCCAGCAACGCCACCGCCACCAGCCACCACCACCAGCGGATTCCTCGCGGCACGGGGCTGCCGCCGCCGAACTCCCGCTTGACGAAATCGTCGTAATTGAACTTCTCGTCCGGCAGGTTCAGCCCGTCCGTGGAGGCGTCGTCCGACCACCCGGTTTGCTCGTCTGAGCCGCACTGAGGGCAGGCTTTGGCGTCGCGCGGGACGTCAGCCCCGCAGTTCGGGCAGGTCTCGGGAGGCATGGTACGAAATCCTGGATTAGGCATTCAGCGAGCGGAAATCCGGGAAAAAGCCAGCGACTCGCAGGCTCTCACCTGCCAATCCGGTCTCAGGTTAACACTCTGCGGCGGGAGTTGATTACTATCCGACTCCCGCATACTCCTCGTCGGTTTTCAGGTCGATCCCCATGAGGATATAATCATGGGGGATGGCTTGCATGTCTTTCACGTAACTCTCGAGCCGCACCAGGTTGCTGAAACCGAGCAAAGCGAACATCTTGATCGCGGCTTCCTGCTCTCCGATGAACTCGGCTTCAACCCGCTCGAGACCGCCGCCCCGGGCCAGCGCGACGATTTCCGAGACCAGTCCGCGAGCCAGGCCCCGCCCCCGGTATTGGGGCAAAACCAGCACGCTGACGCGCCCGACATGGCGTTTCCAACCGCCGAGTTGCTGGTGCAGAGTAGCGGCGCCGACGATCTTGTTATCCATCAGCGCGAGCAACGGCAAATTCCGCCCCAGGTCGATTTGTTGGCACCATTCCCGAATGACCTCCGGCTCGGTCACCCGATGCTTAATGAACATGCGCTCGGGCTCGGGCACGGCCAGGAAGAACTTGTGAAAGGCCTTTTCATCCTCCTTCTTCAACGGGCGGAGGCGGCACGAGGAGCCGTCCTTAAGCTTGATTTCCTTGGGGTATTTTTGCAGTTCAAATTCGAGCGACATAAGTTGTGGTTGAGTGCGGCACAATGTGGCCGATGCGCCTCCGGAATGCAAGGCGGCCAGTACCCCCCTCAGTCTTGGGTCGGAGCGCCGAGTTGTACTCGGCTTACAGGAGGCCGTCGGCTCGGTTAAGCCGATTAGAAATCGGCGCTCCGACCCCAAGACTGAGGCGATATGGAGGCCACTGGCCGCCCCAGCGCGCGGTGAGAAGGCTTTGTGATTATCCACATCTAATGGACCACAGAGCAGGCCAGTCCTCTGGCGTCAAAGTTCGTTCTGTTTTCAATTCCGCCGCGTTCCAAGGCCGGTGTGGCCGACTGGTTCTTGTCCGGCGCGTTTGGGCGTCACGGGGCGCCGAGCAGCGAGAGGCCTCTGCCCTCGTCCTGGCCGAGGCGGTAACGCGGGTAGGCTTTTAACGAGAAGGTGAAGGCCACCGTGTAATCCTGCGGTTGGCCGGGCTGCCGGTCACGAATGAGAAAAGCCAACGCCGCCGTCCAACTGCGCAAGTCACGGTACACGCTATAGGACTGTTCGCGGAGCCGGCCCTCCTTCGCATCGAAGTAGTGCGAGGCCCGAAAGGCCCAGTTTTGGTCGAGGCGATAGATGAGGGAACTGGTGAAGACATCATTGCCGGGGCCGAGCGACGTGGGGGAATTGGTGGGCTCGTCGCGCAAGTAGTAATAGCCCACACGCCAGCTCCAGACGTCATTGGGCGCGATCGTCAGCGTGTTGTAAGCCATGCGAAACCTGCTGGTGTCGATCTCATAGCGGGCGAGGGATTCGAGTGTCAGCCAGCGCCGCGGCCGAAGTGTCAGATCCGAATAAAGATCGTCGAAGGTCCCCTGGCCCGAACGCGGCTTAAGACGCCAATCCGTGTAGATGTCGGAACTGACGATGTTGATGACCTTGTCATCGCGCTTGGTCTGCAAATGGTTGCGGAGTCCCCAGCGGATTGCGTTCTGGCTATCGATCGAGTCGATCGCGTTATAGTCGGGATACTCGATGGGTAATAAGCGCAGGCTGGGCAGCTCGGAATCGAACTGGGGCAGCACCCGGGGCGGCTCGCTGGGGGAAGGGACCCACACGTAGTTGGCGGACGGAGTCATAATATGGCGGAGGCCGTCCAGATCGAACGTTTTGCTCTGCACGGTTGGCCAGACCCGCGACATCTTGAAGGAAACCTCGGCGCCAGTGTTGAAAACGCCGCGGGTCTGCTCGGAGGTGTTGGTGCCGGTGGCCTCGCCGTAGTAGGTCAGCCTTCCCCCGACGCGCGGGGCCACGTTCAACCAGCCAAAAAACATATGCGGCATCGTCACCTGATGGTAGGTGTCGGCCCGGGCGGCTTCATAATCCTGGCCGGGGGGCGCGCCATAGGGTCCGGCATCCTCGGCGAAGGCCATCCGATAATAACCGGCGGAGGTTTCGCTTTCGTAGTACAGCGGGGAATTGCCCAGTTCCTGCCGAAAACCGGTGAGGCGGATATCGGGCAACCGTTCGACGGTCTGCAGAAAGGTGTTGAGCTGCGGCTGCGCATAGGCATCGAGGCTGAAGTTCTGCCAGAATTTATTCGCCTCGAAAAAGGTGTTGGGCTGCGAGTCGCGGCGGTACTCCGGCTCGAAGAACTCGCGGACGACGGCGGCATCATTTTCGTAACGCACCATCGATTTCAGGAAAAGGTTCGTCGCCGGGTTCGCGTCATAGGAGAGCCAGACGCGCTGGCGATCATGGCTGATGGGCACGCCGAGCTGCGCCTTGTCCGGCTCCTGGTCGTACGTGTAGTAATAACGGAAAGTGCCTTTGCCCCACGGGCCGACGTCATAGTTGAAATCCGGCCCCACGCCCGGGCCGCGTTTGAGCCGGTAATCCACGTGCGCGATGCCGTCGAGCTGCTCGTTGTACCACCAGGTGTAAGTGCCGAGCAGGTACGGACCGAAGAGGCTGCGGTAGCCGGGCGTGGCGGAAAGATGACTGGCGTGCTCGCCCAGGCTACGGCTGTAGTAGGGAAAATAAAATACCGGCACGCCGCCGTAATACAACGTGGCGTGGGTGGCTTCGATCTTCTTTCCGGGGATAATTTTGATCTTTTTGGCCCGGATCTTGATTGCAGGCCGCGCCACGTCGTCGGCCGTCAACAGCGCGTTCCTGGCCACGTAAACCCGGTTGCTCATGTCGCCCTGCAAATCACCGCCGGCGGCAAAAACCGGGTTCTGACCGGTCCGGAATTGTTGCGCCTCGATCCGGCGCAATTTCAGATTATAGCTCAGGTGCTCGCTGACCCAGACCTGGTCGCCTTGTTGAATGCGCACATTGCCGTCGGCTTCGACCTCATAGGTGGACTCGCTCCAGGCTACACGTTCACCCGTGAGAACGGCGTCGCCGTACTTGATCAGCACGCCGTTGGTGGCATAAGCAATGCCGGTTTGGAGGTCATAAACCGCCGCGCCTTCCTCGCCCCGAAGCGACTCGATGATCAGTGTCTCCGACTGCGGCTGCGGCGCCTGGGCCCCCGCGGTCAGTGTGACCGCGAGAAGCGCCAGCGCGAGCATCGGCACCGTCCGCAGTTTTGTCATTTGGCGGGGTGAGCTAAGCAGAACGGCCGCACAGTGCCAAGCGGGATGTTTCTCCGGAATGTTTCTCCCGCCGGTGGCGGGATAATCGGCCCTGGCGAGGTTGGCGGCGATGAATCTAAGATTCGAGGATCGCGACGGCCGTGGCGTGCTGCTGGGTGTGGCTGATGCTGATGAGGACAGTGCGGGCGCCGCGAGCGGCAAGCAGCGCCTGGCCGCCACCATGCAGAATCACGTACGGTTCTCCGCTTGGTTTCCGCGCCACTTCCATGTCTCTCCACCCAAGCTCCGCTCCGATCCCGGTGCCAAAGGCCTTCGAGATGGCTTCCTTGGCGGCGAACCGCGCCGCCAGAAAAGGCGCCGGCACCCGGTGTGACAGGCAATAACTGATTTCATTCGGATGCAGGATGCGGCCTATAAACCGCTCGCCGAATTTTTCATACGACGCTTGAATCCGGCCGATCTCGATCAGGTCGATTCCAATGCCTAGAATCATCTCGTGTCGTTTTATTGGCCGGACGGGTATTTTGCCATCAGGCGCAGCATTTCTTTCACCGCGTTTTCAATCCCCACCATCACGGCGCGGCTGATGATGCTGTGCCCGATATTCAGTTCGACCAGGTGAGGCACGCGATAGAGGCTGGCCAGGTTCTCATAGTTCAGCCCGTGGCCGGCGTTCACCTTCAGCCCCAGGCCATGCGCCTGGTTCGCTCCCTCGATCAGGCGAAGCTCTTCGAACTCCCGGCTCCGTTCCTCAGCGTAGCCTTCGGCGAACGAGCCAGTGTGTAATTCGATGAACTGGCTGCCTACCCTCGCGGCGGCCTCGATCTGGCGCGGTTCGGGCGCTATAAACATGCTGACCTCGACCCCGGCATCGTTCATCCGTTTCCGGGTTTCTTTCAGTGACGCGAGGTTCCCGGCAACGTCCAGGCCGCCTTCGGTGGTGACCTCCTGGCGGCGCTCCGGGACGAGACACACGATCTCGGGTTTGAGCTTTAGCGCGATCGCGATTATCTCCTCCGCGTTGGCCATCTCGAGGTTTAGCCGCGTTTGGATCACTTCGCGCAGTTTCCAGACGTCGCGATCCTGTATGTGCCGGCGGTCCTCCCGCAGATGGACCGTAATTCCATGCGCGCCCGCCGACTCGCACTGGAGCGCCGCGGGGACAGGGTCGGGCTCGCCACGCCCGCGGCCACGGTAGCGCGCCTCGCGCAGCGTCGCCACGTGGTCGATGTTAACGCCCAGTTTCAACATACCGCCGCATTATGGTTCAGGATTGCCTTCGCGCAATCGGTTTTCGCTGTACCCCCTCAGTCTTGGGTCGGAGCGCCGAGTTGTACTCGGCTTACAGGAGGCCGTTGGTTCGGTTAAGCCGATTAGAAATCGGCGCTCCGACCGAAGACTGAGGCGATACTTTTCACTGCGTTTTTCCGTTGATTTTTCTCGGGGCTCCTGGACGATGGCGGCGCGGAATGTGAGAGCCGGAGCATGAAATGGCCGCTGTTGAGGGCCGCGCTGCTTTACGTCGCCGGGGTTTTGCTGGGAAGTGCGGTGCACGCCAGCGTTTATCTTCTCCTCGCGCTCTCCTTCGCCGTCGTCGGCACCGCCCTCGCGTGGGCGCGTTTGCGCCCATCCCTGTTGCTTGGGGTCATGCTGCTGGCCGGTTGGACGAACTATACTCTCCAGACCGCGGTCATCTCACCTCACGATCTGCGGCGCATCTTATCCGGCGATCCGCAGCTTGCCACCATCCGCGGCGTCATCGCCGAGACACCTTCCTTGCGCGTTTTCGAACTAGGCGAAACACCCGTGTGGCGAACGCTCGCCCGAATCGAAGTTTCCGCCGTCCGCCTGGACAAGCAACAGTGGCAGCCGGGCAGCGGCCGAATCGCCGTCGCCACCCCGGGCACGCTGACCAACCTGTTCGGCGGACAGGAAGTTGAGGTGTTCGGAGTGGTGGCCTACCCGAAGGGGCCAATTGCCGAGGGCACCTTTGACTACCGCGCGTTCCTGGCGGAGCAACGAGTTTACTACCGGCTCAAAGCGGATTCCGAGCAGGACTGGACAATAATCCGGTCACCTCGTGTCGCCCCCCTCGCAGACCGATTCCGAACCTGGGCCCGAGGGGTGCTCGCGCGCGGGCTGCCGGCCGAGGACGAATCGCTGCGGCTCGAGTGGGCGCTGACACTGGGATGGAAAACCGCCCTGGACGAAGAATCCTCCGAGCCGTTCATTCGGGCCGCCACTTACCACATTTTCGCAGTCGACGGTCTGCGGATGGCGATAGTGTTTGGGATTCTGTTTGGCCTGCTGCGGGCCTGCAACGTGCCGCGGGCGATCTGCGGGCTGGGGCTGCTGCCGTTGATCTGGTTTTACGTTGCGCTCACCGGCTGGCCCGCCTCTGCGATTCGGGCGACGGTGATGTTGAGCATCATTATCATCGGGTGGGCTCTTAAACGGCCGAGCAACCTAATCAACTCGCTGCTGGCCGCCGCGCTGATCATCCTGGTGTGGGAGCCGCAGCAGCTTTTCCAGGCTGGCTTCCAGCTCTCCTTCCTGGTCGTGCTCTGTATGATCCTGTTGCTGCCGCCGCTGATTGGGTTTCTTCGCCGCTTGCACGAGCTCGCTTCCGCCGCGCATCCCGGCATAGCGCGCGTACCACTCCTCGGTCTCCTGTACAATCTCCTTTTTCCTGACCCGCTCTTGCCGGTTTCCCGGCGGGTTCATTGGCCGGGGTTTCTAAGAGTGCCGCTCATCTACTGTGGCGACCTTTTCCTGGCATCGTTCGCCGCCTGGATCGGCTCGATCCCGCTGGTCGCTTATTACTTCAATATCGTCACCCCGGTGAGCACGCCCGCGAACATCGTCGCCGTGCCGCTCTGCGCGCTGGTGCTGGTGAGCAATCTTGGGAGCCTGCTGTTAATCTCGTGGTTTCCGGCCGCCGCCGAATTGTTCAACCACGCCGGCTGGTTCCTCATGGAATGCATCCGGCTGACCAGCGTGTGGTTCGCGGATTGGCCCAAGGCCTGGTTCTACGTGCCGGCCCCGAGTCTGCTCACCACCAGTCTCTATTACGGGGTGCTGTTTGCGTGGGTGACCGGGTGGCTTTCCAAGCCGGCGTTCCGGCCGGTGAAAATCGGCGCCCTGTGCCTGGCCGCCGCTGTCTGGGGCGCGACCCTCTTGCCGGATCTTCTCACCACCCGCATCACCATCTTTCCGGCAAACGGCGGCCTCATTGTCTACGCAGACGCCCGTGGCACGCGCAACGATCTGCTGATCGACGCGGGCAACACCAACGCGGTCCAGTTCGTCACCAAACCCGTCCTCCGCGCCCACGGCGTCAATGCGCTCCAGAACCTTGCGCTCAGTCACGGCGACATCAAACACGTCGGCGGTGCCCGGGTCCTTTCGGAGATCTTCCCTGCGCGCCGGGTATGGGCCAGCAACCTGCGTTTCCGCTCCACCGCGTACCGCCGGTTGCTGCAGGACTTTGAGACCGCCCCAGGTCTCCTCGGAAGACTCTCGCGCACCGACCATCTCGGCCCCTGGCAAGTACTGCATCCTGAACAAACGGATCGTTATCCAAGAGCCGATGATGGCGCCCTTGTGCTACGCGGTGACATCAACGGCACCCGCCTCCTCCTCCTGAGCGATCTCGGCCGGGCCGGACAGGAGGCTCTCCTGGAACGCACAGCGGATCTCCGGGCGGATATTCTCGTAACCGGTCTGCCCTCCACGGGCGAACCGATCCGTGACCGACTGCTCGATGCGATCCAACCGCGCGTCATCATCGTCGGCGATTCCGAGTTCCCCGCCTCGGAGCGCGCCCGCCCACCGCTCCGCGAGCGACTCGCCAAACGCCACATCCCCGTCATTTACACTCGCGACACAGGTGCAGCGACCATCGAACTGCGGGGCCGAGGATGCAAGATCCGCACGATGAGCGGCATGGCGCTCCGCAGTCGCCAGCCACTCCCCGAACCCCCGCCAGCCCGCAGAGATTAGCGTACGGCTCTCGGCATTAGTAAGAACGTTACTCGCCCCACCAAGCGTATTCCTTTGCCTCTATTACCTTGCCAACCCGGTTCCTGCCCCAACCCCCAGCGCGAGCGCGTTATCGCGATAAACTTTCTTCAACACCTCGCCTAGCAGTGCGAAGGCGTGCATCGGCCACTGGTATTTCCGGAAATAGACGGGGTAAAAATGTTCATCGGAGGTTTCCAGCAGCCGGAACGTGACCCGGTACATTTCGGGCGCGGGATCCATGTCCGTGCCATATAACAGCCGATCCTGGTAACGGCTGAAAAACGCCGATGCGAACCGTGGAATCGGTGAGATCTCGGCAAAGCGCGCGCTCATGTCCGCATACAGGTTCGGGTAGCGATCCAGCATCAGGCCGAGACGATTCAGGTCGGAACAACAATTGGCGAAATGGCACGCGATAAAGATCGTGCGGGGATGGCGTTTCAGAGCGCGCTCGAGCGTGTCCACCACTTCATCATGCTCGAGCACGCCCGGCGCCTTCGCGATCCGCCACTTCCACGCGTTCATTAGACCGTCGTTCGACCGGTCCATCGCCTCATACATCCATTTGTCCTCGCCCACATGGATGTTTACCGGCATCCGCAGGTCGCCGCATTTTTCCAGGATGGCATCCATTCGCGGATCATCCAGATGCACACCGAACGTGTTCGACGTCGAGCCAAGGCCCCGCCCCTTGTCGCTCAGCTCGCCAACACCCCGCGCGCCGGCCTTGCGGCAGCGCTCCAGTTCCGCCACCGCTGCCGGGCCATAGCCCGGCTGGTCAAAGCCGGTGTAATCAATGCCGCACCAGACCTCGAACCGTTCGGGATAGCGGCCGTATTTTGCCAGTGCCTCGTCGAACTTCTTCCCCGTGGCTCCCGAAAGGATCACGGTCTTTTCAACTCCCACCTCATCCATCGTGCGCACCCAGCGGTCTACTTCCGCGTCCGACCGCGCGTAGTTGTGTGAGTGCACGTCGATAATCGGGTATTTTGCCTTTTCGACCCGCGTTTCCGACAGTTTGAAAATGGACTTCGGCAAATAGTCCTTGAGCAGGATTTCTTCCGGGTTTGCGGAAGCGCCGGGCACAGCGGCGTTTGCAGCCGCGCCAATGCACAGAATCGAAACGACGAGAACCGCGTGCGGAACCGGAGGATGTTTCATACAGACCGTTTATACCAAAAACAACAAAGCCTGTCTCGGATGAGACAGGCTTTCCGTTGGGCGAACTGCTGCGGCCGGATTCAGCCCCCCTTGCGGCCGACCAGGCAGGACCGAGCCCGCCCGGCCGCGCAGCCGGCCAGCACCAGTCCGCCAAAAATCGCCAGCGCCACATTCGTCGGCTCGGGGACGACTTGCAGAAACTGATCAGCCTCGGTGAAGGTTATCGTATTGTTCCAACCCGACGCGCCGGTAATTTGCTCGAAGCTTTGAAAATAGCTGTTGCCGGTGGGATAGACATAGCCGGTCTCAAACCGAAATCCGCTGCCCGAGTTCGGGGTGAGACCGATGTCGCTCCAGTTGAAACTGAAGGTATAGGGCCCCCCATTCTGGTTCCTGCTGTTGACGTCGGTGGCCGGACCCAGATGGACTGAACCCAGGTCTTCAAATGTATTCCCCGACCCACCGACCAATCGGAACAACTCGCCTCCGCTCGCCAGGTCATTGACGCCGAGGGAAATTGCGTAGTCGGCGTGAAATCCGTTGACGAACTGAAACGTGGAACGCGCCGACCCGTTATATCCTGAAATCGAAGCACGGAAGCCGGCGCCGCTATCGTAAAAAGAACTGGTGTTGTTGAAGCCGACGGCCGGGTTCGGATTCGAGTCGATGAAGATGACGAGGTTGTTCGCGAAGCTGCCGTTGCCGCGCGTGAAAACGCCGGAAATCGAACTGCCATTGTCGGTCAAGCTCAAGATCCCTCCGCTGACCGCGCCCGCGTCCGATTCGGGAAGGTTCATGCCATAGTATAACGCGCCGGAGGATTCGTTGGGGAGGATCAATTGGCCGACGGCGGCGAGACTAGCTGCCAAAGCACACGTTTTCATAGGTCGTTTTCTCTGACTGCCCAGCATCCAATCGCGATTACGGCCAAAAACCGGGCCTGTGTCAATCTCTTTTTTTCATGGTGTTGATCACCGATTGATCACCCAACCGGCATGTTGGCGAACCCGCTGATCGCCGGCGGCATGATGTTCATGAACTGCGGGCACGGGCGAAGGCGGCGGGATGCGCCGCAAACCAAGCGCTTCGCGATCCGCGCGTGCACCCCGAACCGCGCGCCAGCGTTTGGAGTGCGTGCAGCTTGCTGCCGCTTTGTCTCACGACGTTCCTTGGCGAGGGTGGGGATGAGGAGAAATTTGAGGCCCGGGATTCTGGTGAGAAATGTCCACCTCTCGCGCTACCCGCGGTAACATTCCTTGACAGAACCCTTCATCCATATCAGGATGCAAATCAGGTTCGTGTATGGCGTGGTTTCCGCACAAGGAACATCAGCGTTTTTACCTTTTACCCGGAATGGGAGGTAGAAACCTCATGCGCAAGCGCAGACGGATTATGCGCTGGACGATTGCCGTTGGCCTGCTCACTTCCGGTGTGCTGGCGGTGCTGCTTTATTACCTCAGCCGATGAGCCCGGGCGCGGCCTGCTCCCGGTCAAGGCTGGCACTTCTGCCAAAAGGGCAGATCTCGACTCCCGGGGCCTCGCAGACTATGCTCTTCCCGCAATGAGCAAGGCCGTGTTTGACGCTCTGACCGAGGCCGCGCGCACGGGTGAGCCGGTAACGCTGGGGATCATTACCGGCGTCAAAGGGTCGAGCCCGCAAAAAATCGGAGCCAAGGCGCTCTTTTACCAGGATGGCCGCATTATCGGCACGCTCGGCGGCGGCTGCCTTGAGGCGGAAATCCAGCAGCGCGCCATTCGCGCGCTCCGGACGGGAGAGGCGGCCGCTTTCGATCTGCTGCTCGACCACGATTTCGGCTGGGATGACGGCCTGGTTTGCGGCGGCAAGGTGGAGGGGGTGATCCTGCCTAACGCACAAATTGCCGGAGAGCAGTTCTGGCGGGGGTTGGCTGCCAGGAGTTCGCTGATGACATGGGCGGTAACTGGTGATTTCTCGATCGCTGAGCTTCCCCCGGTCCCCGACCCCAAGGCACAGCAGGTTGCACCGAGCCACCTCTATCGGGAGACGGTGTATCCGCCCGGCATCATGTGGATTGCAGGCGCTGGGCACATCGCGCAGGCGGTAGCGCCGCTGGCTCTGCAGTTGGATTTCGAAGTGACGGTCTTTGACGACCGGCCGGCGCTCGCCAACCACCACTTTTTCCCGCGCGAAACCGCGTTGAAAAGCGACACCTGGGAAAACCTGCTCTCCTCGCCGCTGCCGGATCGGCCGAGCTTCGGGCTCATCGTCACCCGGGGTCACCGGCACGACGCGTTGGTGCTGCGCGATTGGATTCATAAGCCTTTCCTGTTTCTGGGCATGATCGGCAGCGCCCGCAAGGCGCGGACGATCTTCGATCATTTCAGGGAGGAGAACCTCGCCACCGCAGAGGAATTGCAGCGCGTCGCTTGTCCCGTTGGAACTAAGATCAGGTCCCGTAGTGTGATGGAAATCGCCGTCAGCATCCTGGCCCAGTTCATCGATAAGCGGGCGGAGCTGGTATACGAGAGACGCGACGACGGCCGGCGATGACGACGGTCCCCGCCCGCGAACGACCGCGGCCAAGGGTCGTGGACCAAGTCGTAGCGCAGAGTTGTAATCTGCCGTATCGCGGGTTTGTAACCTGCAGGGGCCCAGCGGCTCCGGTGCTCTGCCGATTAGAAATCGGCGATACGGCAGATTACAGCTCTGCGCTACACGACAGGGACTTATCGCGACCTTGTCACGAGTCCTGGATCACGGCCGCTGCGCGTTGAGAACGTTCTTCCCGAACTCCACCGCCCCGCTACAATCTACCGCCATGCGTGTCGAGATTTGCGTGGATTCTGCCGAAGGCGCTTTCGCGGCGGAGCAGGGCGGGGCGGACCGGGTTGAACTTTGCGACAATCTCCTCGAAGGAGGCACCACGCCCAGCGCGGGAGCCATCAAGGTCGCCAGGCACGAACTAAAGATCAAACTGCACGTGATCATCCGGCCCCGCGGGGGCGATTTCCGCTACAGCCCGCGCGAGTTTGAGGTCATGCGGGAGGATATCCGGGCGGCCAAGGAGTTGGGTGCTGATGGAGTTGTGGTCGGCTGCCTGACGCCCGAGGGCAATATCGATCTGGATCGAACACGCGAGCTGATAGCTCTCGCTCGTCCCTTGAGCGTCACGTACCACCGCGCTTTCGACATGTGCCGCGACCCCCGCGCCGCTTTGGAAGAGCTGATCTCACTCGGCGTGGATCGGTTGCTGACCTCCGGGCAGGAGGCCACCTGCATCGAGGGACTCGAACTGCTTGCCGCGCTGAACCAACAGGCCGCCGGCCGCATCATCGTAATGCCGGGTGGCGGCCTCACCGCGCGCAACGTCAGGAAAGTCGTTGCCGCCACTGGCGCGACGGAGGTGCATCTCAGCGCCCGCTCCGGCGTCGAAAGCCGCATGGCGTACCGCAACACGCGCGTGTTCATGGGTGGCGCCTTGCGTCCGCCCGAGTTCAGTTGGAAAACCACCGATGAAGCCGCGGTCAGGAACGTCGTCGCCGCCGTGCAGGAGATAGGCTGATGCAGCCCCCCGATGGTATCGACGTTTTTCCCGCGCTCACCCCGCCTCAACCACAATCCCCGACCAGGGGCTGATTCGCCCCTGTGCCGCCCGATTTCAAAAGGCGCCGAGCAGGACGCCGGGCACCGGCGCGCGGGGATAACAGCCCTGGAGCGAGGACAACGCGCCGGCGTTTACCCTCAAGTCCAACTGAGACAGATTTGCGAAGCCCGGGTCGGCGCAACGGCTGCCGGTGTCGATCCCGAGGGCGGACTGAAATGCCTCCAGGCCCGGATACCTGGCGTGGCGGGCCCAGGTTGGCCCCCAGCCGAACCACCCCTGGCCGGGCCCGGCAAAATAGACGTTCTTTTCGAATCGCAACCGGAGCGAGTCCAAAGTCAGGTTTTGCGGCTGGCCGGCGCTCGTCCCGGCCACATACGTGGCGGCGAGGTCGGCGGGTCGTGAGGCCGCCGGCGAAGAGGCCTGCGGGGATGGCGCATTCGTCGCCGGCCAGTGCCGGTTGTCCTTCACATCGAACCAGCCCCAGACCTGCGCGTCGCGATTGAAGACGATGAGGTTTTGGCGGATGAGCTGGTCGTGATTCCACACCGCGACCTGGTCGCGGTTTTCAATCGTCGGCGTGGTGCGCAGTTGCTCGCGAAAGTTGAAACCTTCGCGGTTGCCGGCAATGACGTTGCGCTCAACGACACAGCCGGGGCTGCTGGAGAGGGCTATCCCCGCTTGCGCGCCCCAGGCGCCGGCAGTCGCCGCGAAGCCATTTCCGACGATGACATTGTCGTGCGCGTGCAGGCGGAACGAAATCTCATAAAAGATTCCCGCGTCCTCGTTGTCGGCGATCAGGCATTGACGCACGGTGCAATTCGTGTTGCCGATGTCGAACCAGATGCCGCTGCCGTGATTGCGCAGGAACCGGCTGCGCTCCAGCACGGCGTCGCGGCACAGGACCAGCTTGTCGCCACCGGCTTCCCAGCCGCGGTCAAAGCCTTTGGTGTTGTTGTTTTCGACGAGGCATTCGGTGAAGAGTAGGCGGTGAGCCCGGCCGGCGCCGAATCCGAGCTGCCCATTCTCACGGAACACGCAGCGGCGCACCACCTGGTCTTCGCCTGTGAACGCGGCGCCGCTGGAGTTCATGGACTCGACCACACAGTCTTCCATGACGTCGCGGCGCCCGGCGAGCACCACCGCACCGTGTTGCGCCATGTTGGCGGCATAACGGAAGCGCAGCCCCTGGAGTTGAATGTCGTCGCCCTCGGCGCGAAAAATTTCCTGGCGGACGGAAGCCTCGACGCAGCTCTTGTTGAGCTCGCCGTTGGCGGTGTCCCAGACCAGGAGCGCTTGGCCGGCCACATCCGCGCAAAAGCTGCCGGGGGCGAGCTGGTTCGTGCTGAGCACCTGCCGCAGCAAATAACCGTTCACGATGACTTGTTCACAGCGGCCGATGACCCGGTGATACTCATCGCCGGGGTGAGTCATGTTCGGGTTCCAGGCGATGAAGCGGTGCGGCCAGGCGATGCGGTAGATGGGCCGTTCGTTGTCGGCGCGCTGCCAGTCCGTCAGGCGGTCAGCCCCGGTCAGCAGGACGCGCTCGCCAGGCGCCGCCACGAAGCGAATGGGTTTGCGGAGTGCGCCGCTGGTCTGCACCAGCACCCGTTCCCGGTACACCCCGCCGCGAATCAACACGACGTCGCCCGGGCGCACCTTCCGTGCGGCCGCGGTGATGGTCTTCCATGGTTGTTCCGGTGTTCCGGGGCCGTCGTCACGCGCCTGCGGGTGTTGCTGCGCCACCTCGTAAGTCACGGCAGAAAGGGGGGAGCACAGCGCCAGGAACACCAAGAAACCAGAGCATCTCTTCAACCAAAACATGATGCCAGTTGAAGCCATTCGAGCGCGGAATTACAGGACAATCTCTCCCGATGTGCAACGCCCTCAGTCTTGCTTCCGCCGGCCGGGGCCAGCAGGTTACCTTGCCTGTTCGCTTTACCGTCTTAACCACCAAACCCAAAGCAGTGACAAGAGTTGTTATTGCCCCGCGAAGCTAAAATTGTTGGCAGCACCTGGGCTCCCGCCTTAAATCCCACCATGGCCCGGAAGCTGCCGATTCAATATCTCGCAAAAGGGTCGCCCGATTCTGTGCCTTTCCACCCGTCGTCTTGCCTGGCCTCGCCGCGGAGGCACTTGTCACGCCACGCTTGACCTGCGGCCCGCGTTTTGCTCTGGTGTTCTCGACATGCGCTCACATCTCCTGAGTTCGAATCGTTCTTTTTCCCGCCGCTCATTTCTGAAGAGTGTTGGAACCGCGGCGCTCGCTGCGCCCTTCGTCGCCAGCGGTTGGGCGGCGCGCTCGCCCAACAGCGTGCTGAACCACGCCAGCTTCGGCGCCGGCGGCATGGCGTGGGCTGATATCAGCGAATTCGCGCGCCACAAGAAATTCGAGTTGGTCGCGGTGGCAGAAGTCGATTTAAACCAAACTGTGGAGCTCAAAAAGAGGTTCCCGCGAGCCAGGATCTACCAGGACTGGCGGGTGATGCTGGATCACGAGGCCAGGCGAATCGATTCGGTAAACGTGTCCACACCCGACCACATGCACGCCGTCATGGGAATGAGCGCCATGTTGCTGGGCAAACACGTCTACGGCCAGAAGCCGCTGGCACACGACCTGTATGAAGTGCGTAAGCTGGCGGAGTTTGCCGCGCAGAAGAAGCTGATCACGCAGATGGGCATCCAGATTCACGCGACCAGCCACTACCAGCTCGGAGCGATCATCGTTCAGTCGGGCGCGATCGGAAAAATCAAGGAAGTGCATTCGTGGTGCCCGAAGTCCTGGGGCGATCCGGCGCCGCGGCCGGCGGGTGGCGACCCGGTGCCGTCCTCGTTTGACTGGGACCTGTGGCTGGGCGTGTGCGCCAACCGGCCGTTCATCGGCAACGGTTATTACCATCCGGCCAACTGGCGCAAACGGCTGGATTTCGGCACCGGCACGTTCGGCGACATGGGTTGCCACATTTTTGACCCTGTGTTCAGCGCGCTGGAACTCACGGCGCCCCTTTCGGTCCGGTCGGAAGGGCCCGCCCCCAACGAGTGGAATTGGGCGATCGACTCCCGCATCGAATATGTTTTCCCCGGGACGCCTCACACCGCGGGCCGGACGCTCAAGCTGACCTGGTATGATGGCGCACAGAAGCCTGCGGCTGACGTCCGCGCACTGCTGGAGGGCGATGAACTGCCTGACACCGGCTCGCTGTTTGTGGGGACCCTCGGCGCCATGGTGCTGCCTCACGTGTCGCGGCCGATGCTCTATCCCGACAAGAAATTCGCCGGTTACAAGTTCCCGGATATCGCTTCTCGCGACCATTGGGGCGAATTCATCGACGCCGCGCTCGGACGCGGCGCGACAAAGGCCGGGTTCAGTTATTCCGGCCCGCTGACCGAAGCGGTTCTGTTGGGCGGGGTCGCCTGCCGGTTCCCCAAAGCCACGCTGACCTGGAATTCGACAATGCTGGAGTTCGACCAGCTCGAGGCCAATCGCTTCGTCCGCCGCGATTACCGCGCCGGCTGGAACGTTAAGGGGCTCTCGTGGTCGGTGTAGCGTTTCAATAAACGGTCCACGACTCGAGCTCACGGGGAACGCGCCTCACAATCGTGACGCTCCTGCAACCCATTGGTCACAAAGCGGGGTTGTCGCACTCCGCCCCCCGTGTTATTCAGAGGGGAGTGAATTTGGGCAGCAGACCGAAGATCCTCGTAGTGGATGACGAGCCGGAAGCGGTCGAGTTGGTGGAGTTCAACCTCAAGCAGGCCGGCTTCGATGTGGTCTCCGCCGGCGACGGCGCGGAGGCACTGGAATGCGCCCGGACCCGCCTGCCGAGCCTGATCGTTTTGGACCTGATGCTTCCCGAGGTTGATGGCCTCGAAGTCTGTAAAATGCTCCGGCGGGATCCGGCTACGGCCTCTATCCCGATCATCATGCTCACCGCCAAAGCCGCCGAGGTAGATCGAATCCTGGGACTCGAACTCGGCGCCGATGACTATCTTACCAAACCATTCAGTCCGCGCGAGCTGGTGTTGCGGGTCAAGAAGCTGCTCCAGCGCGAACGCTCCGCGCCGGCTCAGCGCGACACGTTTGTTTTCGGCGAGTTGCTCATCGACGTCCCGCGTTACCTGGTAAGCTGGCGCGGCCGGCCGATCGACCTGACGGCGACCGAGTTCAAGTTGCTCAGCCTGCTGGCAGAACGGCAGGGCCGGGTGCAGTCGCGCGAGCAACTGCTCCGGGATGTCTGGGATTACAATAACCTTGTCGACACCCGAACGGTCGATACGCACGTCCGGCGCCTGCGGGAGAAACTCGGCGCCGCCGCCTGGCACCTCGACACTGTCCGCGGGGTCGGCTACCGTTTTATCGATGAGTAGCCCCGCTCCCAGCCAGGCAGGCGTTCCGCCCGCCTCCACGGCTGCTCCTTTCCGCCGGTTCCCATGTTCTGGCCCTTTCTAGCCGTCGTCGCCCTGGCTGGCGCCGTATTCCTGCACTACTGGTGGCGCGGCCGGTACCTCGCGGCCGAACACCGCGGCCGGAAACAAATCGAGGAGCTTCAGCAAGCCCAACAGTGGGCCGCGGCCGCCATCGACGCACGGCAACAGGCCCTCTTTGATAGCATGGCTGAAGGCCTGCTGCTGCTGGACCAGGCTGGCCGTATCGAGTTGGCCAATCGCTCCTTCACCACCATGTTCGGTGTTACCACCGACCTTCGATCGCGGACACTGCTCGAGGCGCTTCGGCTCCACGAACTCGCCGAACTGGTGGAAGTTCTCGGCCGCCAAAAACAGGTCCTGGGACATGAGCTCAGGCTCCAGCGCCCACGCGACCTGTGGCTCCAGGTCAACGGCGCCGCCATTTTCGACGGTGAAAACCGGCGCACCGGCACCATACTCGTTTTTCACGACCTGACCCGGATCAAACAACTGGAACGAACCCGGCAGGAGCTCGTGGCGAACGTCAGCCATGAGCTGCGCACTCCTCTCTCGCTTATCAAAGGATACGTGGAAACCCTGCTGGATCACGCCAAAAACGACCCGGAGCTGGCCGACCAGTTCCTGCGCACCATCGACCGCAACGCCGAACGCCTCCGGCTGCTCATCGAAGACCTGCTCACCATTTCCGAACTGGAGTCCGGCCGCTTGAAGCTCGATCTCCAGCCGGTCTCCCTCAAGGCAGTCGCGCAGAAGGTGGTCGCGGATTTCCGGGCGCGAGCGGCGGCCAAACAAATGGAGCTGGTGGACCAGGTCCCCGGCCTGGAGGTGCTGGCGGACGCCGGCCGGCTCGAACAAGTGCTCTGCAACCTGGTGGACAACGCCATCAAGTACGGGCGCCCCGAGGGCACCGTAACGCTCGAGGCTCGCGCCACCGGAACGGACCAGGTCGAAGTCGCGGTACGGGACGACGGGCCTGGCATCCCGCCCGAAGCCCTCGAACGCGTGTTCGAGCGCTTCTATCGGATTGACAAAGGGCGCTCGCGCGAGCATGGCGGCACCGGTTTGGGTCTTTCCATCGTGAAGCATATCGTCCAGACGCATGGCGGCCGCGTTTGGGCCAAAAGCGAGCCTGGCCACGGCGCGACGTTCTTCTTCACGCTCCCACAGCCGCCCGCTTGACCCGGGCAGGCGTCGCCTCTCCGCGTACAAAAAGGAGCGAGGCTGGCGTGCTCCAGCCTCGCTGGTGTTGTTGATTCCTCCCGCGCCAGGCGCGCGGGGTGCCGCGCGCCCGACTCAGGCCTGAATTAATAGTCGCCCATCTCGCCCATGCCGCCGTGGCCGCCCGGCATCGGAGCTTTCTTTTCCTTCTCCGGGAGCTCGGTAACGAGGCATTCGGTGGTCAGCAACAAGCCCGCGATTGAGGCTGCGTTCTGCAGCGCGGTCCGGGTGACTTTCTTGGGATCCACCACGCCGGCCTTGACGAGGTCTTCGTAGGCGCCGGTGGAGACGTTATAGCCCTCGTTGCCCTTGCGACGCTTGATTTCCTGCACCACGACGGAGCCCTCGACGCCGGCGTTGTCGGCCAGCGCGCGGGTCGGGAATTCGACGGCACGCTTGACGATGTCGACGCCGATGCGCTCGTCGTCGTTTTCCGGCTTGACGGTATCGATCGCCGTCAGGCAGCGCAGCAGCGCGACGCCGCCGCCAGGAACGATGCCTTCTTCGACGGCCGCGCGGGTAGCGTGCAGCGCGTCTTCGACGCGAGCTTTCTTCTCCTTCATCTCAGTCTCGGTGGCCGCGCCGACGTTGATGACGGCGACACCGCCGGCGAGTTTGGCGAGCCGTTCCTGCAGTTTTTCACGGTCGTAATCCGAGGTGGTTTCCTCGATCTGACGGCGGATCTGGTTGACGCGGCCCTGAATCTCAGAGCTTTTGCCGGCGCCTTCGACGATGGTGGTATTCTCTTTGTCCACGACGACGCTCTTGGCGCGGCCGAGGTCGTCCAGGCTGAGGCTCTCGAGCTTGATGCCGAGGTCTTCGCTGATGAACTTGCCGCCGGTGAGAATGGCGATGTCTTCGCACATCGCTTTGCGGCGGTCACCGAAGCCAGGGGCTTTGACGGCGCACACATTGAGGGTGCCGCGCAGCTTGTTGACCACCAGGGTGGCGAGCGCTTCGCCTTCAACTTCCTCAGCGACAATCAGCAACGGTTTGCCGACCTTGGCGATCTTTTCGAGGATCGGGAGCAGGTCTTTCAGGCTGCTGATCTTCTTTTCGTAGTTCAGGATATAGGCGTCTTCCAGCCGCGTCTCCATCGTCTCGGCGTTGGTGACAAAGTAGGGCGACAAATAGCCCTTGTCGAACTGCATGCCTTCGACAACGTCAAGCGTCGTCTCGATGGACTTGGCTTCCTCGACCGTGATGGTGCCGTCCTTGCCGACCTTGTCCATCGCATCGGCGATGATCTCACCGATGGTGTTGTCCCAGTTGGCGGAAACCGTCGCCACCTGTTTGATTTCCTCTTTGTCCTTCACCTTCTTGGCGATCTTGTCGAGCTGCTCGACGGCGGCCGCGACGGCCTTGGTGATGCCGCGCTGGACGCCGATCGGGTTGGCGCCGGAAGTGACGAACTTCAACCCTTCGCGATAAATCGACTCGGCCAGCACCGTCGCGGTGGTGGTGCCGTCGCCCGCGGCGTCGCTGGTCTTGCTGGCGACTTCGCGGACCATTTGGGCGCCCATATTTTCATAAGGGTCCTCGAGCTCGATCTCTTTGGCGACCGTCACGCCGTCCTTGGTAACGGTGGGGGAGCCGAATTTCTTATCGAGCACGACGTTGCGGCCTTTGGGGCCGAGCGTCGCGGTAACCGCCCGGGAAAGCTTGGATACGCCGCGGAGAATCGCTTGTCGCGCGGCCTCGTCAAACAGAAGTTGTTTTGCTGCCATAAATCAGTGGTAAGTATCGATCGTTTATTGTTCTTGGTTGTTGAAAGGAGCTATTCGAGCACCGCCAAAACGTCGTCGGAGTTGAGGATCTTGTATTCCTTGCCGTCGAGCTTGATTTCAGTGCCGCCGTATTTGCTGACCAGCACGCGGTCGCCCTTCTTCATTTCGAAGGGGATCTTTTTGCCGTTGTCATCGGTCTTGCCGGTGCCGAGGGCCACGACGAGACTTTCCATCGGTTTTTCCTTGGCGGTATCCGGGATGATGATGCCGCCCTTCTTGACTTCCTTCTCTTCGACCGGTTCGACAAGGATCCGATCGCCGAGTGGTTTGATGTTCAGTGCCATAGTATGGTTTGTTTTGTCTGTTTTGTTTTTGTTGTCTGAATCGAAATCCCGCCGCACCCGCCGCGGGAAGTTCATGCCACCGTGGGCGGGAGGATCCCTCCCGGCAACGGTTTCAAATCCGGTATTTCTTCGACTGCGCCCGCCGCCCGGCGGATTCTTTCTTTTATTCGCTCGGGCAACGCCGGAAGACTTCCGTCGTTGAACCACGCGAGCGCTTTGAGCGAGATCAGCGGCGAAAACTGCTCGCCGTAAATTGCGCGTGCGGCGCCGAGCATCTGCCCCAGGCCGATCCCCTGGTCGAGCAGCGCCTCGATATCCAGGTAATCTTTTATTTCGGCCCGAGTCTGAATCACCGCCATCTTGCAGCCGGCGATATCCAACTGACTCGCAACTTGCACCTTGCGGTCCTCGGTCCATTCCGGGTTGCCAGTTCGCCTGAGCCTCAAGCCAAAAAATGAGATCTTTACGGGCTCGGGCCGGTTTACCATCACTGTCAAAGTATTCGCTGCCTTCTGGCGGATAGTCGCGCCGGCCAGCACGGGCAAGTCGCTCAACAACTCGTCCGGATTAACGGGCGCGTCCGCAAAGAAATCAAAATCCTCGGATTGCCGATGTCCGAGCCTTAGTGCCAACGCCGTGCCTCCGTACAGCACAAACCTGCGCGAGACCTCTTTGAGCTCCGGCCAGATCGCGCGTTGCGCCACCGGCAGGGCCGCCAGATTCGGCGCAAAGCTCATGTCAAAGAACGAACCGGCAATTCCGGTTCTGTTAACCCAAAGACCGCGTGCCAATAGGCCCACGACCGGCCGTCAAAAATTCCCGGTGGCGCGTGCTGCAAGGCATCCTTAAACGCCTCCCGGCCAAGCACGGACCTCACCAACTGCACTTCTTCCCACGTCCCCAGCGTCATCACCTGAGCCAGGAACCGTCGCGGCTGAGCCAGCACTGTTTCCGGTGTCTCCCACCAGAACAACGCCCTGGCTACTTGCTCCAGTTCGCGGCGCATCCGCCATTCTTTCCGGCATTTCTCGGCTTCTACTTCTTATCGTCCACAACCTCGGCGTCGATGATTGGGCCGTCATCTTTCTTGCCGCCCGCCGCTCCGCCGCCCGCACCGCCTTCAGCGCCCGGGCGGCCTTCCTGGCCGCCGCTTTGCTGCTGCCGCGCGGCTCGCGCTTTTTCGCCCGCGGCCTTGTAAAGCTCCGCCGAAACCGCCTGCCACGCTTCGTTCAGCTTCTCGCTCGCGGTCCGAATCGGGTCGGGTTCCCCGCCCTTGAGCGCTTCTTTCACCGCTTTGACGGCTTCTTCGATCTTGCTCTTGTCGGCGCCGGAGATCTTATCGGCGCTGTCTTTCAGCATCTTTTCGGACCGGTAAACGGCGCTGTCAGCCTCGTTGCGCAGCTCGATCGTTTCACGCTGTTTTTTGTCTTCCTCCGCATGCGCCTCGGCGTCCTTGCGCATCTTCTCGATCTCGTCCTTGTTGAGTCCGCTGCTGGCCGTAATCGTGATCTTCTGCTCCTTGCCGGTGCCAAGGTCCTTGGCGCTGACGTTCAAGATGCCGTTGGCGTCGATGTCAAAGGTGACCTCGATCTGCGGCATCCCGCGCGGAGCCGGAGGAATCTCCGTGAGGTGGAACTTGCCGATCGTTTTGTTGTCCCGCGCCATGGGGCGTTCACCCTGGAGCACGTGGATTTCGACCCCCGGCTGGTTGTCCGACGCCGTCGAGAAGATCTCGGATTTCTTGGTGGGAATGGTGGTGTTGCGTTCGATGAGCCTGGTGAAAACACCACCGAGCGTCTCGATGCCCAGCGAGAGCGGCGTCACATCGAGCAACAGCACGTCTTTGACTTCGCCCTTGAGCACGCCGGCCTGGATCGCCGCGCCCACCGCCACCACTTCGTCCGGATTGACACCCTGGTGGGGCGTCTTGTTGACCAGCGCCCGGGCGGTATCGACAACCTTGGGCATGCGCGTCATGCCGCCGACGAGCACCAGCTCGTCGATCTTTTCGGGCGCGATGCCCGCGTCCCGCAAACAGTTCCTCACCGGCGTGATGGTGCGCTCGAACAGGTCGTCGCACAGCTGCTCCATCCGGGAGCGGGTCAGCTTCATGCTGATGTGCTTGGGCCCGCTGGCGTCAGCGGTGATGAACGGCAGGTTGATATCGTAAACTTGCGAGCTGGAAAGCGCGATCTTGGCCTTTTCCGACTCTTCCTTGATGCGCTGCAAGGCATCGGGCTGCTTCCGCAGATCCATGCCGTGCTCTTTCTTGAATTCGTCCAGGATGGAATCCATGATCCGGCCATCCCAATCGTCGCCGCCCAGGTGGGTGTCGCCGTTGGTGGCCTTCACCTCGAACACGCCGTCGCCAATCTCGAGAACCGAAATATCGAAGGTGCCGCCGCCCAGGTCGTAGACGGCGATTTCCTCGTCCTTCTTTTTGTCGAGCCCGTACGCCAGAGAGGCCGCGGTCGGCTCGTTGATGATGCGAAGAACCTCAAGCCCCGCTATCCGGCCGGCGTCTTTCGTCGCCTGGCGCTGGGAGTCGTTGAAGTACGCCGGAACAGTGATGACAGCCTGCGTGATCTTCTCACCCAGGCGCATTTCCGCGTCGGTCTTCAGTTTCGCCAGGATCATCGCCGAAATCTCGGGCGGGCTGAACTGCTTGGCTTTGCCTTCGACCTCCACCTCAACATAAGCATCCCCGTTGGGCCCGGAAACCACCTTGTAGGGAACGCGCTTCCGCTCCTCTTCCACTTCGTTGTACTTGCGCCCCATGAAGCGCTTGATGGAGTAAATTGTGTTTCTCGAATTGGTCACCGCCTGCCGCTTGGCCGCGTCCCCGACCAATCGCTCGCCGGTCTTGCTGAACGCAACTACAGATGGAGTCACGCGGCGTCCTTCCGAGTTCTCCAGTACAACCGGTTCGCCGCCTTCCATCACCGCCATGCACGAGTTTGTCGTGCCTAAATCGATTCCAATTACCTTAGCCATAAAATGATCGCGCTTCGACACGAAGCCGCCAGGGTTCTGAGCACCTCGGGTGCCAGTGGTATGATCTAAATTACAACTTACTATGGTACAGTCTTTTAGGTAAGTATTATGGAGTGGAATGCGCCATACAAAAGCGTGCCAGATGGGTCATTGTGACACACCTCGGCACCTTTAAGTGGCACACTCCGTGGAAGCGGGTCAGCGTGCAGCGAGTGCGAAGTTCTCGATCAGAATCACGGCGATTCCCATGAGTGCGCCGCCGGCAATGACCCCGGCACAGATGGGCTCCTGGTTCTGCACAATAATGCGGTTGCCACCGGATTCTTTATTCGACCAGAACCGCTCGGCAACCCAGAAAAACGCGGCGCCAAGGAACATCGCAAAGCAGGTATTAAATGGGATCACGGTGGCCAGTCCAATGCCCACGCCTGAGAGCCAAAAGCGGCCCTTGGTGGCCAGGCGTACGCCTTCAAACGCCAGTCCGAGCACCGCGCCGATAAGCACGGCCCAGCGCGCGGACATGGGAAGGTTGCCCAGGCCCTGCATGAGCAGCTCGGCGACCGCGCGCCAGATGGTGGCGGCGGGCATCGGGTATTGGTCGGAAACGAGTTGACTGGGGCCTTTGGGCAGGAAGACGTAATAAAAGATCGGTGCGGCGACGACGGCGCCGGCGAGGATACCAAGCACATGGCCGATGGCCTGCAGGCGCGGCTTGGCGCCAAGCATATAGCCCGGCTTGATGTTCATGAGAAGGTTGGAGGCGTTGCTGGCAACCTCCGCGGTGATTCCGGCCGTCATCAGATTGGTCTTGATGTTGCCGGGAGCGAGAATGCCGTAAGTGAGCTGGGTAAGCTTACCCAGCGCACCGGTCGGGGTGATGGACGTCAGCGCGGTGGAATTGACGCCGATCACCGTGAAGACAAAAATGAGGGGGACGGCGATCGCGCCCATCCACAGCGCCACCCCAAAGAAGAGATGCGCCAGCCACACCGTCACGCCGCCTATGAGGGGGATGAACACCACAAAAACCCACATTGGCAATTCGATGTCGCGCATGGGGTCCTGGCCCTGGTCGGCGGCGCGTTTCCTTCCCAGGCCTCGAAAAGCGCTCAGAAGGATCTGGGGCTTGGCGAAAAACGCGAACAACGACGCGGTGGTCATCATCGCCACGCCCCCCCACAAGGCCCATTTCGTGATCTCCCGGAACCCGAACTGCACCACCCCGTTGATCTCGCGGCCGTGGATGTCACCGGCGGCGATCATCAACGGCACCAGGATGAGATAGTTGATCACCGCGCCAACCATCAGCGACACCCCGGTGCGAATGCCCATCAGGCCGCCCGCCGCCATCATCACGAAGTCCGTGTCGGGCCGCACGGTCAACTGCCGCAGGTCGGTGCCGAAGATCTTCAGCGTTCCGATTCGGTAAAGCCAGCCGTCGAGAAACTCGGGCACGGTGAGAAAGCTCAGGCGGAGTTTGGTCATGATCGCCTCGCTTTGCATGAGCTTCAGCAGTGCGGCCGCGCCCCCCGTGACCATGAGCAGTTTGGCCTTGAGCAAGCCGCTAGCGGCATCCCCGGTGTGGAGCGCGTCCATCACGATCCCGGCGGCCCGCCCTTCGGGGAACGGATGCTGCTCGTCGTTGATGAAACGCCGTTTCAAGGGGAAGGCAAACAGAACGCCCAGGACGGCGATGGCGACAATCCAGATCAGGGTCTGCAGCATGGGAATCACCTGGTTGGTCACCATCATGTAAGCAGCCAAACTCGAGATCAGCGGCGAGGTCATGTAGCCCGCGGCAGTGGCGATGGACTGCATCGCGTTGTTCTCCAGCAGCGTAAAGTCCTTGCCCAGGCCAATCGCCGAAAGCAGCTTGAAGGCCGCGAAGGCCAGGATGACCGAAGTGATTCCCACCCCGAGGGTCCAGCCCGTCTTGGCTCCGACGTAGAGGTTGGTCAGCGACAGCAGGCCACCGATCAGCATTCCCGTCAGCCCGGAACGCAACGTCAACTGTGGCATGTCCCCCTTCCATACGTTCTCCAGCCACCAGCGGTCCTTCTGTTCGAGCGACCAGGTTCGGATTTCCTCTTCGCTGAGATGCTTGATCGCCATATGGAATTTGTGCCCGGACAATGCCAACCCCGGCCCTCCGGACTCAAGCAGAATCGGCCTTGCCATCACTTTTGCCCTCGCCTAGCAATAACCGCTATGGCCGTCATCGCAATCGACCTGGGGGGAACGAAACTGGCCGCCGCGCTGCTGACCAGCCGCGGGCGCGTGGAACACCGGACCGTCGCGCCCTTGGATCGGCGACGGGGCAAAGCCGTCGGCAAGCTAATTTGCCTTGCCACGCGCGCGCTGCTGGACGTCGCCAGCGTGAAACGAATGCGGATTACCGGCGTTGGCGTCTGCGTGCCGGGCATCAGCGATCGGCGCTCCGGCCGGGTTTGGGCCCCGAACATACCCGGCTGGACGAACTATCCCCTCCGCCGCGAGCTGTCCGCCAGCCTCAGCGGCCACCGTATCCCCGTGGCGATTGATAGCGACCGCGCCTGCTCCATCCTCGGCGAAAGCTGGCGCGGCGCCGCGCGCGGCTGCCGCGACGCCATTTTTCTTTCGGTCGGCACCGGCATCGGCGCCGGCATCATGGTTGATGGCCGGATCCTGCGCGGGCCGCTCGGCATCGCGGGCGCTATCGGCTGGCTCGCCCTCGACCGCCCTTTCCGCCGCGAATACGTCGGCTGCGGCTGCTTCGAGTATCATGCCTCGGGCCGGGCCCTGGCCAAAGTCGCCCGCGCCTTCCGCAGGACAGACATCCTGCCTGTGCCTGACATTTTCTCCGACTATCATCGTGGCGACCCCGGTGCGCGGGCCGTTATTGCCCAGGCAATCGAGTTCTGGGGCATGGCCGTCGCCAACCTCGTCAGCCTGTTTAATCCCCGCAAAATCATCTTCGGCGGTGGCGTGTTCGGCCCCGCTCTCGAGTTTCTCGACCTAATCCGCCTCGAAGCCCACAAGTGGGCGCAACCGGTCGCCATCCGCCACGTGATATTCGAAGGCACCCGGCTCGAGGGCGACGCGGCGCTTTACGGCGCGGGCTATTTGGCTTTGCGAACCGCGAAGGAAATCCACTAACCTTGCCGCGCGTGTATCATCGCAACCTGGTCTTCCTGGCCGCCTGCCTCGGGATGCTGCTCTTCGGCATCGTCTTCCTGTCGCTCGGCTCGGTAAACAACCTGCTGGCCGAGCGGTTCCAGCTCGATGACAACCGCATCGGCACGTTGACCGCCCTGCTGCCCTTCGGGATCCTGGCCGGCTCGCTCGTGTTCGGCCCGGTCGTGGACCGCTTTGGCTATAAATGGATGCTCATTGTCTGTGCGCTGCTCGTCCTGGTCGGCCTCGAAGGCCTGGCCTTTGCCGGCACCGAAAGCCTCGTCCAGTTTTTCGTGTTCCTGATCGGTTTCGGCGGCGGCGTCCTGAACGGCGCCACCAACGCCCTCGCCGCCGACGTCTCCGCGGGCGAGCGCGGCGCGAAGCTGAGCCTGCTCGGGGTGTTCTTCGGTGTTGGCGCTCTGGGCATGCCAAGCACACTTGCGCTGCTGTCCAGGTATTTTTCCCTCACCGCGATTGTCGCGGGCATTGGCTTGTTTGTTCTGTTGCCGGTGGCCTACTTCCTGGCAATTGCCTTTCCGCCTCCCAAACAAGCAGCCCAGCCATTTGCCGTCACACGGAGTTTTCGCCTCCTCCGCGACCCGATTTTCCTGTTTGCGGGCCTGGCGCTTGCGATTCAGAGCGGCATGGAAGGCATGTCGAACGACTGGATGACCCGGTATTTCAAGAAAGTCACCCTGGTGGGTCAACAAGCCGAGGAATGGAAAACGTTGCTGGGTCTCATGGCCGTCACCGGCGCTATGGTTCTCGCGCGCCTGGCGCTCAGCCGCCTTCTCAAGCGCGTCTCCTCCCGGGCCGTCCTGTTCGCCAGCGTCGGCGTCACCGCCGCCGGCGCGGTGCTGCTGATGCTCGCCGGTAATTACGGCGTCGCGCTGGCGGCGGCGCTGTTGATCGGCGCGGGCCTGGCCGCGGCGTTCCCGGTTGTGCTCAGCTATATCGGCGATCTTTATCCCTCCCAATCCGGCGCCGCCTTCAGCACGATCTTTTGCCTCGCCCTGATTGGCAACATGACCATCAACAAGAGCTTCGGCTTCCTTGCTCAGGTGCACGGCGTCAGCCAATACACCCGCGTTATGCTGCTCTGTTTGGCCGCCTCGGCCGTCCTGCTTTTCCTGGTCGTTCGACAGTTAAGGAAATGCCGTTCACAACCAACATCACGCCATGAACAACCTTGCCCGACAATGGCTCGCTAACTCCCGCGCGGTCATCGACCGCATCGAACAAACCCAGATGGAACCCATCCGCCGCGCCGCGGAAGTGATGGCCGATTCCATCCAGGCCGGCCGCTGGGTCCACACCTTCGGCTGCGGCCATGCCACCATCCCCGTCGAGGAAATGTATCCCCGCATCGGCGGCTTCGTCGGCTTCCATCCCATGGTCGAGCTGCCGCTGACCTTTTTCACGCGCATCGTCGGCGAGATGGGGGTGCACCAGTTTGTCTTCCTCGAGCGGGTCGAAGGCTACGGCGTCGAGATCATGAAAGGCTACAACTTCGACCGGCGCGACACGCTCTGGATCTTCTCCCATTCCGGCATCAACAACGTCAACATCGACGTCGCCCTTGAGGCGAAGAAACGCGGCCTGAAAGTCATCGCCTACGGGTCCGCCGCCGCCGCCAACGGCAAACAAACCCGCCATTCTTCCGGGAAAACCATCTTCGATATCGCCGACCTCGTCGTCGATACCTGCGCCCCCATCGGTGATTCTTCCGTACCCTTGAAGAATCACCAGGATAACGTCGGCCCCGTCTCGACCATGGCCTTCGTCACCTGCGTGTGGATGACCGTCTGCACCGTCGCCGAAATCCTCGCCGACCGGAACGTCAAACTTTACATCCACCCCTCGCACAACGTCCCTGGCGACACCACCGCCCGGCAGCGCCTCGATGAAGCGCTGGCAGAATACAAAAAGCGGATTGCAGGAGTGTGAGCTGCTCGTGGTCGCAGGCATCGCATGAGAGCAGGCCGAGAGGTCCTACTCAGAGCAGCCAAAAAAACCACCGATAAATCGGTGGGTTGCTTTTTTTCCGCCCTGCGGGGTGGCGACATCTCAGGCCGCCGGCTTCGCGAACTTCGCGTCGTCGATCGGCACGTTGTACTTCACCTCGAGGACCTTCATCGTGAATTCGAAGGTCTGGTCGCCGACCGTGACTTTCAACTTGAGCTGGCTGGGATGTTTCAGGCCCTCGACCGTCTTGTACTCCTGCACCTGGGTCGCCACGCTCACCCGCCCCTGGGGGCCTTCAAGCTCGGACTCCTGCCGCATCAACAGGCCGGTCTTGGGACTGAAGAAGAACTTCTCTTTGCTGGTGGCCGACGGCTTGCACTCAAGCACGTAGGCCTGCTCCTCGCCCGCCTTTTCGGTGCCCTTGTACGCCAGCCCCGGGTAAAGCGTTTTGAACTTCAGTTCGCGGTGCAGCTCGGCGTCCCGTTTCGCTTTGGCCAACTCGTCTCCTGATTTAACGCGCAGCCCTTCCCACGGGGTCTTGGCCCAGGCCACCGTGCCATCAAAGCCCTCGTTCATTGTGCCCGCGCCGGCAAACTCGATTTGTGACCATTGCTTGTTGGGTGCCTTGGCGTAAACCTCACCTTGGCTTTCGCCCAGAGTTTCCGACTCCATCTTGAGCTTGAACACACGTGACTTGATCTTCTCCATCGCCGCCTTGCCGCCCAGCTCCGTCACGTACTTGGCTAAAATGGAATCCACACTTGGCGTGTCCGCCGCGGCTGCGCGCCCACCCACTGCCAGCGCGCCAACAATCAAACTCGAAGCAATCAATCGATGGATTTTCATATTTGTCTTTCGATTCGGCCTGTCTCGCCTCCCTTTCTACACCGCCCAGCCGCAGTGGCGAGTATAAACCATTCGCCAGTTTGGAACCGGCCGCATTCCTCCGTTACCACTAACGGCGGGCGGGCTTGCCTGCCAACAGTCCCAAACCGAGTCCGTCGGCTGCAAACCGCCGGGCCGCCCCGCATCACTTACGGTCAGGCAGATAATCCTCGCGAACGGGCGCAAAAACTTCTATCGCAACCGCGTCTTCGAGGATGTCGGCTCCGTGCTCGACTCCACCGGGAATGCACCAGCTATCCCCAACCCGCGCTTCGAAAACCTCGGCGCCGATCGAGAGCCGAACCCGGCCCTGAACAAGGTAGCCGGTCTGCTCGTTCGGATGGGAATGGCGGGGCAGGGCCGAGCCCTGGCGCAGTCGAAACTCCGTCATCAGCGTTCTCTGGCCGTGGACCAGTGTTTTCCTTTCGATCCCGTCCAGGGCCGGACGGTATCCGTTTTCGCTTCGCTTCTCGAACATAGCCGGCGATCAGCCTACGAAGCGCGGGCCTCGGGCTCAAGTCAGGCGCGAGCAGTTTGTTTTTGCCACAACTCGAAGTAGTAGAGAGCGACCACCACAAGCGAGTGACGGATTTTTCCGGCGGCGATCAGCGCGGGTATATCCGAAGCGGGCACGAGCCGGGTCACGAGGTCTTCGCTATGGTCGAGTTGGACGGGGTGGAGGCAGCGACAGTTCTCGAACAGCACCGTGTAGCAGGTGTTGCTCATGATCGCGGGATTGGGGAACACTTCGCCGATACGACGCGCGTTTTGTCCTTCGTAACCGGTTTCTTCGCGCAGCTCGCGAAGGGCCGCCGCCTCGGGCGATGCATCGTGGGGATCAATCATCCCGCCCGGAATCTCCAGTTCGACGGTGCCTGACCCATGGCGGTACTGCTCGATCATCACCAACTGGCGTTCCGGTGTCAGCGCAATCACATTCACCCAGTTGACGCAGTCGATGACGTAGAAATCGTGCTCTTCCCCGGTGCGCGGTGAGACCAGCCGGTCCGACCGGATCTGGAAGATACGGAAGTCGCCGACGGGCCGGGAGCTAAGCCGCTGCCACTTCTTAAGCATCTTACTATTTACGATTTACGCAGTTCCTATACGCTTCAGCGCTTCAACGCTTCACGCTTCAACGCCTTCCCTATTTCCGCTTGTGCCTTTCATCTCCCCGCCGCCCAGCCCTGGCGCATCAGTTGTAAGAGGTGCTCGAGCGCCTGGTCATAGGTGCGGTGCTTCTGCGCGGCGAGCTGGCGGGCGCGTTTGTCGAGCTGCGCGGCCATTTCGGCTGACTTCGCTGGCGGGCAGCCTAGCGCGACCAGAACCTCGGCAAGTTGCGTTAGGTCCATGCTTCCTGATCTACGACTTTCGCAACGCCTGTTCGCCCCAACGCTTTAACGCTTTAACGCTTTAACGCTTTAACGCTTCGACGTGTTAACGTTTCAACGCCCCAACGCCTCGCCGCGTCCTACCTCACCGAGTCCGCCGGCACGATCTTGATGCTCTCGATGGCCATGCGGGTATTAGGCCGGTCCTGCGGATGGGTGGCGGTGGTGGCGATTTTTTCCAGGATTTCGTCACCTTTGATCAGCTTGCCGAACGCGGTGTATTGGCGGTCGAGAAAACGAGGGTTGCCGTGGCAGATGAAGAACTGGCTGCCGGCAGAATCGGGGTCGGTGGAGCGGGCCATGGACAGGACGCCCCGGTCGTGGTGGCGGTCGTTGAACTCGGCCTTGATTTGATAACCGGGACCGCCGGTGCCCCAACGCGCCTCCTGGGCCGCGTCTTTGGTCAGCGGATCGCCGCCCTGGATCATGAAGCCCTTAATCACGCGATGGAAGCAGGTTCCGTCGTAAAACCCTTTCCTGGCTAGTGTTTTGAAGTTCTCAACTGTCTTGGGAGCGACATCCGGCCAAAACTCGACGATCATCTCACCAACATTAGTGGTCAGAATTGCGACTTCGTTCATAGATCGGTCGGTTGTCGTTACTTGGCGGTGGCGGCGGGCAGGACGGTCGCGGACTTGATAAAATCGAGGTTCGGGAAGTCCTTTTTCAAATAGGCGTTGCCTTCGCGCTGGATGCGGCCCTGTTCGGGCCCGCGGCCGTTTGGGGCGCCTTCGCCATACTCGCCGTTGATTTTATCCACCACATCCATGCCCTCGACCACCTTGCCGAAGGGTGAGAAGCCCATGGAGTCGAGTCGCTGATTATCGGCGTAGTTGATGAAGAGTTGCGTCGTGCGCGTATTTGGGCCGGCCGTGGCAAAGGTAACAGTACCGCGCGTATTGCTGCCCTTCACCGGGTCGTCCGGGATATTGGCCTGGCGCCACTTGGCGGAGACGCTTGGGTCGGCGTGGATCCCGAACTGGCACATGAAGCCCTTGATGACACGAAAGAACGCGAGGTCCTTGAAATATCCGGAGCGGACGAGATTGTAAAAACGGTCCGCGCCGTTCGGCGAAAGTGAGCGGGTGACTTCAACGGTGAACTTCCCTTTCGTGGTGTCGAACTGCACCTTGTACGAATCGGGGGCTTTCTGCGTCAGTTTGGAAGGCTCGGCAAATGCAGGCGACGCCTGGTCCGGCTTGCTTTCCTGGGCCGCGGCAAAGAAGCAGCCGAGCGACAGACCCAACCCAACAAAGGATGACAGTAATCTCATAAGACCGCAGAATGTTCCATGCCGGGCGACGCTTGTCACGCTTGATATTACCGCTCGGAATTGTGTGCTTGCGAATATCGAGCCTCCTGGTGTATGTGTATCGGCGCTGCGGCTTGGTCGTCGGACCGAATGCCGGTGTCGACGCAAGCTGTCACACGCCAGGTTGCCCGCGTGGCGGAATTGGCAGACGCGCTAGATTCAGGTTCTAGTGAGTAACATCGTACAGGTTCAAGTCCTGTCGCGGGCACCACTTCGGCATTCGCCGCTCAGGGGCCCCTCTCAGAATTGCGGCAGGGGGCGGGTGGTTACTTGCGGGCGAGTTCCAACACGGTCACCCGGTCGCTGAAAACCACCAGGGCTTTGCGGCCGTTGCGGGCCAGCTCGCTCACTACGACTTTGATCGCGGGGTCGTTCCGATGCTCACGGGCGATCGTGTAGCGCGCCAGTTCTCTGAGCCGCGCGTCGAGCGCCAACACACAGTTGTCGTGGAAAATCTGCACGTCTCCACCCTTGGGACCCAGGCCTGAAATCCATTCGACCTGGGAAGAGTGAAAGACCAATTCCTTGCGGCCGTCACCGTTGAGGTCTTCAACCGCCTCCAGGTGCAGGTCGACGCGGTCAAGCTGGTGATGGAAGTGCGGTCGAACAATCCGGGTCCTGGAAATCAGCTTAAGTTGGGAATCCAAAATGTGGAGCCGGCCAAAGCGGTCGGTCGCCAGGATTTCCGGGGCGTCATCCCCGACCAGGTCAGCGGCGATAAAACTCACCACCGCCGCACCAGCGTCGTATTCGCTCAGGAGCGTACCCCGCTGGTCGACTCTCACAATCCTGCCGACCTCGGGCAATAAAGCGCCAATGTCATTCGTCTGACCGAGATATCGCCAGACTGCGGCAATGATTTCTTTGGTTTGTTTCCCGGTGTTCCGCACGTGCACGGGCCGGCACTTTGTATATTCCCCGCCCAGTTCTTTCCGCCATAACTTCTGGCCCTTTCCGGAAATGGCATACAGGTAGCAATGGCCGTCGTCGGTTCGATCATCTCCTTCGCCCCAGGTTTTGTGATTGTTGGGCGAATCGCCTCCGAATACCAGGTCCAGTGGGCCGGTATCATTCGTCAAATGCACGAATTCCACACTCTGGACAGAAGGAGCGGTGAGGAACTCCCAGAGAAGACGTGTGTTATCAAAATCGAAACAACAGACGCCCCTGGGTCCGGTCCCGTAGCTCGTCCCGAGCAACGCAATTAGTTGCCGGCGACCGTCTTGCTCAAGGTCAACTATACGCGGTCGGAACAGCGAGCTGCTTCCACTCTCGCCGCCGGGGTCCAGGCCTCCCATTCTGGCGAAGACCTTGGGCAGGAAATTCGTACCGCCGACCAGCGCCAGGTTTAGGTTTGTGCGATTATCGCGCCAATTGAGAAACAGGCCTTCTTGCCCGTTGTGATAGAAATTAGGCGCTAATTCAACATATAAGTACTCGCCAGTAGAATCCGGTGTATGCCATTCGAGCAGGTTGGTTCCCCACACCGACCGAACGTACAGCCTGTTTGAAGCGGTGACAAACACGTCCGGTATTCCATCGTCATCGAAATGTCCGACCTCTGCGAATTGCCAACTCTTCACCCCAGGAATAGCGAAGGTCGAGAGGACTTTGAGCTGCCACCGGTCTTTTAGCGACCCACCGGCAAACACCACCGTCAGCGCCAATAATGCGGCCGCCGCAACCTTGGCCAGACCGGTGACCAACGCTCGTCTTCTTCTTGCCTGGCTGGGTCTGCCACCGTGCTGCAACAAGGCCAACTCGGCCTTCAAGTCTTCCGCGCTCTGATATCGCCGGCGCGGATCCGGTTCGCAGGCCTGCGCGATGATCTCGTTCAGTTCGACGAGTTCCTTGCGGTCCGGCAGCTCGGCCAATTGGGTGGGCGGACTGGGAAACGCCTGGCGGTCCTTGCCCATCGCCATTTCGTAAATCACTTTGCCAAGGCTGTAGAGATCGGCCTGTGGTTTGCCGGGGCCTTCCGGCGCGACGAAGCCTTCACTGCCGACAAAGGTCGCCGCACCCGCTTGCGCGACCAAGCCCACGTCGGCAACCTTCGGCACGCCGTTCACAAACACGATGTTCGATGGCTTGAGGTCACGGTGAACCAGTTTGTTCCGGTGCAGGAACGCCAAGGCGTCCGCCAAAGCCACGCTAAGTTCGAGACACTCGCTCACGGGTAGCCGTCCGCATCGCTTGATTTCGTGCTCCAACGTCCGAGGCGTGTAGTTTGCCGGATTGGTCTTTTGCCCCGTTGAGACGTCATCCGCGGCCTCCATCACATAATAAAAACAGCCTTTTATGTCGTCCCGGCCCAAGTGGAGAATATCCACCAGACCTCCGTGAGTGCGGGACACCGGCTCGAAGAGTTTTAGGCCCTCGTATTCGCGTTCGTAGGGCCGCGCATCGTTGAAGCTTGCGCGCTCGACAACCTTCACGGCTCGGAAGGTGCCCACGGTGTTTCGGGCGAGCCACACTGTGCCGTAGCTGCCTCCGCCGATGGGCCGGAGGAGTTCATGATCGGGTATGCGCGGGCGGTCGATGGCTGGGGGCTCGGACGGCGGATGCTTATCGTGCTGTGACATCTCGGTTACCGCCCGGTGGTGGCCGGGCCGGCGGCGATGTCAAGTTTTTATGTTTTTCCGCCAGCGCTCGCAAGATCTTTCATCACCAACTCTCTGACGCGCCCCCCCGAAGCAGGGCTTTGCCCGAAGCGGCCACCCGGCGCAGTCCACTCATAGCCAGTGAATATCCCGGGCCGGGGACAAGCGCGCGGCGTTCCTTATGGTCGCTAAATCACTCTGGTTTCGAGGCGGCGGACTTCCTTTTCGATCATCTTAGACACTCGGTGGCGAGCGAGATGGACCTTGAACATGTTCACTCCAAGCGTCCGGGTGATCTTCGACACGGGCCATTCTTTGATGACGCATAGCTCGAAGAGCTGAAAGGTTTTGGGTCTGACCTTGCGCTTGACATGTTCGAGCGCTGAATCGAAGAGGTTTTTTTGCCAGTCCGCCTCCCACGCGGCGTCCAGGTCCAGACTCGCGGGATCGACCACTCGCTCGACCGTTGCAGTGCCTTCCGAGTCGCGGTCGGGGGTTTTCGGCGAGGAGACATCTTTTTTTCGGACCCGGTTGAAATGGTCGCTAATCTTCCAGCGGGTAGTTTTGAGCAACCATCCCTTGAAGGGCCCTACCGCAGGATCGTACCTAAACTTGCGCATCGACTTGGACACCGCCAGCACTGTTTCCTGCACCACATCCTGGGCTTCGGCGTCGCGCAGGCCGGCTTTGATCGCCGTGTTGTAGATCAGCTTCCAATAGGTGTCGAAGAATTCCTTCCAGCTCTCGTCATCCTCCCAATCTTTGAGCCGGCTCAGCAGGCTTTGACGGGTTGGGATGGATCCATTGACTTTCGTATCCATAGCGTAAGGAGCCGCCTGATGGCCCCATGCTGTTATACGCAAGGGGCAGGTCAAGTCTTTCAGAGAAAGATGGAGAGATCCCCCCTACAAATGCCTTCGCGACGAGGTCTCTCGAGCGGGTTGGTACCCGAGGCGACGTGAATACCGGCGGAGACTGTTGGCGTGATGAAGGTTAGACGACCCACGGCGCTGGGGAAAGGACCGGTGGAGCCCAGATGGACAAGAGGCTCGCGTGCTGGAGCTGCGAACCTCACTTGGAATTCCGATGGATTTCGAATTTTCCGTGCAAGATCCCCGCCGTCAGTTGCGTAAAGGATAGTGAGGGCGCAAGCTCAGCGATGCGCCCGGGTCGCAGGCGGTGGGAGCGTAACGGGGGACAGGGCTATGGCCAGGCAGGGCGTGCATTCCGCTGCTCGCCAGAGGGAACGCCGACTCGAGACAAGGGGCGAGTGGGGGGTAAGGGAACTAGCGGCGATAGGGGAGAATGAGCGGGCAGCGGACTGCCGCCCTGCCTGGGCGGCGGGCGACAGTCGGAGCCGGTCAGGGGGTGACCGGCTCTTTCCGCGCGGACGTCCGCTCCTGGAGCCAGGTTACATCCGGATTCAAGGGGGTATAATGGATCGCGCCGCGCCAATCGACGGTGCGTTGGTCTCGCCACTTGTGGATTTCGGAGTGTCCATCGGCGAAAGCGACGCCGCAGGCGCCGTTGTGAAAGCTGCCGGGACAATCGTAAGGTTTGTTGCCCACCATGGAAGCGTCGTTGATGTTATAGATGTTCTCATCCACCAGCACCCACAGCATGGAAGGTGGCGGTCTGAGGCTCATAGTCGTTTCGCCGTAGGTGAACCAGGGGCCATTCCGGTTGTGGGAATAAGAGTCACCGTCTTCGGCTCGGTTTTGTCAAAGGCCGCCACGCATAGTTTTTGCACTGCGTTCCTGAACAACAAGGAGCTGCCGCTGTTCACCGGCAGCTCCTTGTTTTAACATTCTCGGGTCGTCGGGGCTCAACCACCCCTCAACGCGCCGTGGTCGCTACCACCGGCGCACCAAACGTCCGAAGACGTTGCCCGACCCGATCGGCACGGTCATTTGATACTTATCATTCGCATCACCCGAGCCGACCCGCACAATCGGCGGTTGCGGAGCCACGTCGGTCCACGCCGCCGGCGACAAGGTTGGCGTGGCTTGCAGGACGAACAGGCCCGCATCGGCTTGCCAGGAGACGATGGCGTTGTTGCCTGACCGGGTGACCGTCATCGTAGGCTGCACCGGCGCCACGGGGGCGGGGTGGCTGAGGACGGTGTAGAGCTTGGTTTCGCTGCCGACGGTATCCGGACCCAGTGCGGGGTTATTGGCGCCGTTAAACGTGCCTTTGGCGGCGATCAGGATTTGCCGCGGCGTCATGGACACGTTCGGGTGGTAGGTTTCAATTCCTAGAACATTGTTCGGGTTGCTCTCATGGTTCACGAACGGGAAGAATGTGGGCGTGAGATAAGAGATATTCGCCCCGTCGAAGGCCATCACGCGCGCCGCGACCTGGCGTTTGGCGAAGTTGGCCGTGGGCTGATAACTAAAAGCGACGCAGAAGCGATCGAGAGCATCCACGCCGACGGAGACGCGGTCGGTCAGGGCGCCGGCGACCGTGTCAACATCGCACACAGCGGCCTGGGTCACGAAGTTGCCGGTGCGAGCATCCCAGATCGCAACAAACACCGGGTATGGCTTTTGCCCCCCTTCCGGGGACTGCCCGGCGAGGTAAACATAATGGCTGCGGATATCGGAGCCGATGCGAGAAGCATCACCGCGGCCGGTGCCGAAGCTCAGACCGCTGCTGGCATTGATATCGATGCTGGATCGGACGTTGCCGTCGTTGTCAAAGAAATACAGCAAGTTGTGAACGCGAATGGCAAAACCGCCCCGGTAGGCAGCCATGTTGTCCCAGATATCGTTGATGTCGACCAGAGTCGGCCCCTTCACGATAGTGCCGTCAGGTTTGATGATCGCGAAGGTGGTGCCTTCACCATCACTGCCAGGAAGAAAGGCGGTCTTATCGTCAATCATAATAACGATGTTGCCATTGTCGAGGAACTCGGGACGACCACCGGTTCGGGCGTTCTGGGTGGCGTCAGCGCCCGCCCCGAAGGCGGTGGCGGGGTAGGGGCCATAAACGTAATCCCAGGCGTTGGTGACAGGAGTCTGCGCCAGAGTGAGGGGATTCAGCGTGAACAACTGTTCGGTCACGTAACGATTGGTGCTCGAGTACATCGGGTTGCTGGCACTCCAACGGCTAACCGTCTGGAATGGGGCAAGCTGGCCGATAGAGGTTTCAGCGGCGGTGATGAATATGGCCGCGCCGTAGCGCTTGTCCGCAGCCACGCGGGGCGGATTGCCATTAACCCGGGAGAGATTAATCGTCCCTGTAAATGGCGTGCCGGAGTCATCGAAGAATTCGTACCCGATTTTTGCCGCTCCCCCAGTGGCCGGCTGCTTCACTACAATAAAGTTTTGATTCACTGCGTCCGTCGCAAATGTCCCAAAAGCCACCAAAAACGTGCTGTCACCCGAAACGCTCGTATACGGCTCCCAATTGCCATTATCGCCGAGTTGCGCGGCGGGATTCACCGGTCCGTTAGTTACGTACCCGGCGGTGTTGTACCAAACCGCCACATCCGGGACGATTTGCGCCAGCCCCACCGATGAGGCTCCTGCGGGAATGATGGCGATCGGATTCGCGAAATTGCCGGTAAAGGTCCGGCCGCGATGTGTTCCCACGCGATCGGCGGAGTAATTGGCGGCGACGGTCACGAAACCGGGTCCCAGATCCTTTCCCGTAACATCCACATCAAAACTGCCGGTGTTGGACACCGGGTATGAACCCAGGTACTTCGCGCCCTGGGGGAAACCATTAGTGAACGAGAACGAGTCGGTAAACCCTTCGGCGAACCAACTTCCCGCCCCGGCGATGGATTTCCCATTGGCCCAGCCTTCCGGATCGAGTTGGTAGACATCGATCGTGACGTTGGTGTAAGGAGCGATTCCAACCGGGAAGGTGCCCTTCAACCTCGGAAAGATGCTATTCGTCGCATCCAACGTCGGCAGCGGGGCGATGGCCGGAAAAGTAACTGTGGTGTCCAGGTAAGGGGCCGAATAGGCCACAAAGGCTGCGACACGCGTACCTGAGCCATCGGCCCAAGGATAGGGCGCGAGTCCGTTGTTAACCATCACGTTGCCGCGAACTGATATCCACGCGTCCGCGGTGGGCGCGGGAGAGGAGTCAACCCTGATGAAGGGGATGTTCCCCAACGGCGGAAGCGGGTACAACGTGATGGGCCAGTTGTTGTAGATCCGATTTGCTTCCAGCGCATCGCTAACGCCGTCAAAATCGGAGCCGATTTGGACATGAGTGCCTCCGTTGATGCCGATGCTGGAGACAAAATAGGCAGCGTTGGTCCAGCGGGTGCCGTCAACACCGATGCCGAACGTGTTGCCGGCGATGATGTACGGCTTGTTGCTGGTGCCATATAACGAAATCGCCGTGTTGCCGGCAGCGTCGCCAACCGGGCCAAGAAGGTTACCCTCATCCGCATCGTTTACCCCGTCCCCGTCCGTCCCGATGATTATCGGCTGGGTGTCGCTATAACGGCCAATTTCAAAAAGGCACCCGACATCAGCGAAAAACGTCGGATTCCGCAAGCTAAGGTCATACGGGGTGACGCCATCTGGCAACACACCGAAGAAGTTGCCCGACACGCGAGTACGGATAGCCTCGCCGGCCAGCGAATAGCCAACTCCAGCGAAAACGTTGAATTGGGATCGCGGATTAGTTGAGCCAGGAGCCACACCGACGACCAGACCTTCATTGGGAAGCTCCGGCCGCGTGCCCCCCGTGCCGACGTCACGATGGCGGAAGAAGGCGATGCCCGAGGCGGTCTTCACCACCCCGTCAGCGGTTTGGTTGGTGGGGTTAACCCCAAACCAGCATCCGGCAACGTGCCCGTTCCGGTCGCTGCCGTCATCATAGGCCAGCGGGTCAAGCACTGCCGTGTTCAGCCCGTAGTCGTGCTCGAAGGCAATGCAGTAAACGCTATTGGCGGTGGTCAGGTCGTCCCCGAGGAATGCCAGACCCTTGACCGTCACGTTCCTGGACCGGTATATGCCCAACAGCCCCCACTCGGTGCTACCGTAGCCGGTTCGCTCGAGCGACATGGAAGTGTTGTTGATCGGCGGATCGCTGGCCGCCAGCGTTCCGTCGTATGTGCTCGCGTCCATGTTTCGGCCATTGCCGTTCCGCCCATCGATTACGATCTTCAACACCGCGTTATTCGCCGCCGTAATCGGATTACTGTTCGGCGTGGCGCCCGGCTGGGTATAGCCATCGATGGTCAGGTTGTGCTTTTTGTAGATGAGCGGGAGGCCGCCCGCGGGAACTTGCAGAAAATGCGGGCCCGGACCCGGGATGTTGAACGCAATCGTGTCGCCGCTTTCGCAATTTGTTATCGCGTAATAGAGGTTCGTCTTGCCGGCACTAAAATCGCTGTTGTCGGCTGTGTTGACCACAACTGTCGCGGGCTTCAGGCTGAGGTTGTCGTAGTAGACCGGACCCACGTTGTTTGCATAGAGATCCACCGCGCCGATTGCATTGACGCCGCCACTCTGCCACGCGTGGGTGGCGAACAAAACGTTGTTATAGAAACATTTGACGGTGTTATGAGTGAGATCGATCTCATACGCGAGTTCGACCCAGGTATTTCGCACGATCGCATTAGTGCTGCTCGTACCGTTCTCGTCATGGAACGTGTTGGCGGCCAGGTCGAATACGGTTTGTATCGACCAGCTATTATTCGCGCCGCTGGGGGCATAGCGATTCAACAGGATGAAATAAGTGGAACCCGCAGTCAGCGAACTCGGTATATATTGCCGTGCCCGGTAGACCCACACGCCCGAGGTATAGCCCGAATACTGATGCACGAGGTCGGACCCACCCGTGATCGCCACGGAGTTCGGCGCGCTGTAGGCTTGTGCGGACGAAACCAACGCGCCTGCTGCCGGGGCATTGTCCCACCCTGCCCAGCCGCCCTGCCCGTGCATTTGGCTGCCGGCAGCGTAGCCGTCAAAGTTCTCGGACCATTGAGCTTCGGCTGTTCCAGCCGCGATTAACCAGCAGGCTGCGACGGCGCTGATGAGGCTCCTGACGCCGCCCCGTGGAATACATCGTGAAGTATTCATGATGAGGTTAGGTTAATGGATCTTGTTTGTTTTATTGTTGTAACTTATAAGAATGAGACCTCATTCCTCCATAGCCGATGGGAGATCACATTCTCGTTCGTCATTGCTGGGTGACAATTCGACTTTACCCCTCGAAAGGAACTCGTCAAGGGGTTTTGGATTTTTTTTCTTTGGCGGAGGCGGGCTGGGTACGAGAGGATGGCGCATGAACGCGGCTCACGCGTGGAGGGCTATGTTGGTGGCGACAGCGTGTTGTTGCCTCGAGGGGGGATTGACTGCCGGGGCTGCTTCCCGCCAGGGGGATGGGTATCGGGGGATCTGGTTCACCCTGGGGCAGTTTTCGGAGCATGGCGACAAATATTCGGGTGGGCTGGGCACTTACACGGCTGACCATCAGCCGCTGGCGATTTATGCGCCGGCCGTCGACAAAACCTTCTTCGTCTACGGTGGCACGCTGAAAGGAAAGCGGCACTTGCTGGCGATGGCGTCAGACTACGACCATGCCCGGCAGGCTGTGCCGCGTCCGACGGTGGTACACGACAAACGAGGGGTCAATGATCCACACGATAATCCCAGCATTGCGCTCGACGCTGAAGGTTATATCTGGGTGTTCATCAGCGGTCGCGCCCGCGCCCGGCCCGGCTACATTTACCGCAGCAAAACTCGTTACAGCGTAGCTGAGTTCGAGGTGGTTGCTGAACGCGAGTTTACATATCCGCAGCCCCGGTTCAGGCCGGGGCGGGGGTTCTTTTTTCTGTTCACGAAGTACACCCGCGGGCGCGAGCTGTACTGGTCTGCCAGCCCTGATGGCAAGCAGTGGGCGGCGGACCGGAGGCTGGCGGCACTCGAAGGCCACTACCAGGTGAGCGAGATGGTGGGGGACACTATCGGCAGTTTTTTCAACCGTCATCCGGGGGGCCAACCGGACCGGCGAACGGACCTCTACTATGTCCAGACAACCAATTGGGGCGGCACCTGGACTACGGTCGACGGCCGGGTATTGAGCACGCCGCTGGACAAACCGGATAACGCAGCGCGCGTGATCGATTATTCGTCCCGAGGCAAGCTGGTTTATACGCTCGACCTCAATTTTGATCGGCAGGGAAGGCCGGTGCTGCTGTACATCACCAGCAACGGATTCAAACCCGGCCCTGAAAGCGGTCCTCGAGAGTGGACTGTCACACAATGGACCGGGACAAAGTGGGAAAGCCATGTCGTGTGCACCTCAGACCACAATTACGACATGGGGAGCCTGCTGATTGAATCTGGCCGATGGACAATCATGGGCCCAACGGATCCGGGCCCGCAACCGTTCGGAACAGGCGGGGACATTGCGGTTTGGACGAGCCGCGACGCAGGGAAATCCTGGGAGCGAACGAGAACCGTTACGCGCGAAAGCGAGTTCAATCACTCCTACGTGCGACGGGTCGTTAACGGGAAGGACCCGTTTGTCTTCTTCTGGGCGGACGGTGACCCGGGCAAAGTAAGCGTCTCGCGGCTGTATTTCAGCAACGCCAGGGGAGACCGGTATTGGCAGTTGCCATACGACATGGCGGGGGAGTCGGCGACGCCCGCCGAGATGGAAGCCGGGAGCCCAATGGATAGACTCGAACGCTGAAAGACGGTACAAGGAAAGAGGTCATAAACCGGCTGTTCAGCCTTGACCCGGCGCGGGGCACTCGCACACTGCATTCGATGACGGTGGACCTATGAGCAACAACGAGGAATCGATTCTCCTTAACGCAGACGGCATCAGAGAGTTCTTTTTCAGGGGGGTGAAACGAGTTATGAGAACCTTATTGCGGGCGCTGCCTGGGATTTGGCTTTTGAGTGGCGGAGCGATAGGGGCGGAATTCCGTTTCGAGGCGGTAAGTGAGAAGTCTCTGGCGCTGTGGGAGGGAGCGAAGCCGGTTTTTGTCTACAACTACAGAGTCATTCGCAAGGAAGGCGTGCCGGCAGACCGGGCCCGGAGCACGTATCTGCATCCGGTTTACGGGCTGGATGGCGAAGTGCTGACGGACGATTTCCCGAAGGATCACTACCACCATCGGGGTCTGTTTTGGGCGTGGCCGCACGTGAAGACTGGGGGGAAGGAATACGACCTTTGGATGATCAAAGGTGCCGAGCAGCGGTTCGAGCGCTGGCTGGTCAAAGAAGCAGGACAAAAGGCGCTGCTTAAGGTCGAGAACGGTTGGTACGCCGGCGCAAAAAAGATCGTGCAGGAACAGGTGACACTGGAAGTGCATCCCGCCGAAGCCGACTCCCGGGCGATTGACATAGAGCTTGTGCTCACTCCGCTGGACCAGTCAGTAACGCTGGCCGGCGCCGAGGGCAAGAGCTACGGCGGCTTAACGCTGCGATTCGCGCCACGCACCAACACGGTGATCACCACCCCGCTCGGGAATGGCCAAGAGGACCTGCCGATGACGCGGCTGCCATGGGCGGATCTCAGCGCGGAGTTTGCCGGGGCGAAGCAGGCCAGCGGCGCCGCGATCTTTGTGGCGCCAAGCCACCCCGATTTTCCGCCGATGTGGCTGACGCGCCATTACGGGGTTTTGTGCCTGGGCTGGCCGGGCGTCGACGCCAGGACATTCGAGCCGGACAAAACCATACGCCTGCAATACCGGGTATGGATTCACCGCGCGGCCGCGGATGCCGGCCGTCTCAAACAGGCCTTCAGCGTGTACGAAAAGGCGCTCGCCACCGGAAGGTAGGGCGTGCACTCCGCTGCGCGTTTGGGAGGATACTTTTCCCACGGAGCAGGGCTGTGGACAAAGCCGTAGCGCAGATTTGTAATCTGCCGTATCGCAGGTTTGTAACCTGCAGGCCGCCCAGCCACTCCGGTGCTCTGCCGATTAGAAATCGGCGATACGGCAGATTACAAATCTGCGCTACACGCCAGGGACTTCTGGCGGCTTAGTTACGGGCCTTGCCCAGGGAGAGGGAGTTCCGCAAAAGAGCTTGCGGGGGCAGGCCCGGTTTGCCAGAACTAAAGGCAATCAACGCCAACCTACACAATAGCTAAACTGATATGCAACAACCTCCCGTGTCCATCAGCCCGTCCGGCGAGCAATTCCCGCTGCCGACCCGAGAAGAATATGTGGCCGAATTCGCCCGTTTGCAGGACCTCGCCGCCGCGCAGCGCAAGGCGGGCCGCCAGGTGGTGGTGGTGGTGGGGCTCGGCTTCGTCGGGGCGGTCATGGCAGCCGTCGTCGCGGATGCGACCGACAAGAAAGGTCGACCGACGAAATTCGTGATCGGTATGCAGCGGCCGAGCACGCGCAGCTACTGGAAAATCTGCTTGCTGAACCGCGGGATTTCTCCGGTGAAGGCCGAGGACCCGGAAGTGGATGAACTCATCGCGCGTTGCGTGAACGAGAAGAAGACCTTCGTCGCCACTTATACGGAGGAAGCGCTGAAGCTGGCCGACGTGGTGGTGGTGGATGTGCAGTGCGATTACCTGAAGGAATCGCTGGGCAACGTACGCACCGGGTCAGCCGAGATGGCGGCGCTGGAAGCCTCGATCGCGACGATTGCCGAGAACATCCCGCCGTCGGCACTGGTACTGATCGAAACGACCGTCGCCCCCGGGACGACCGAACAGGTCGCTTACCCGATCATGAAGAAAGTGTTCCGCAAGCGCGGGATTCGGTCCGAGCCGCTGCTGGCGCACAGCTACGAGCGGGTGATGCCGGGCAAAAATTACGTCGCGTCCATCCGCGATTTCTGGCGCGTGTGCAGCGGGGTGAACCCCACCTCGCGCGATCGCGTTACGCGGTTCCTGAAAGACGTGCTCCACACCGAGAAGTTTCCGCTCACGGTGCTGGACCGCCCGATCGAATCCGAAACGGCGAAGATTGTGGAAAACAGTTACCGCGCGACGATCCTGGCCTTTCTGGATGAGTGGTCGCTGTTTGCCGAACGCAACGGGGTGGACCTCAAGAAGGTCATCGAGGCGATCAAAGTCCGGCCGACCCATTCCAACATCATCTTCCCGGGCCCGGGCATTGGTGGCTATTGCCTCCCCAAAGACGGCGGGCTGGGTCTCTGGGCCTACCGCCACATTTTCGGGTTTGAAGACGATATCTTCAAAATCACGCCCGTGGCGATCGACGTGAACGACACACGGTCGCTGCACGCGCCGCAACTGGTGCGCGACGCCCTGCGCAACATGAGCAAGCCAATCGCCGCCGCGCAAGTACTGCTGCTGGGAGCCGCTTACCGGGAGGACGTCGGCGACACCCGGTACAGCGGGTCGGAAATGATCGTCCGCAAACTGACCGAGATGGGCGCCGACGTCACCGTCCACGATTCCTACGTCGATCACTGGTGGGAGCTGGAAGCCCAGGACAGCTATCCGCGGCCGGATTATAGCTGGTCGCGTTTCTTCCATCGGCAGGAATCGCTGAAGAACCTCCGCATTCAGAAAGATCTATGGGCGGCGATGAAGGGCGCCGACGCCATCGTGCTGGCGGTGCGCCATAAGGAATACCTGACGCTCGACCCGGACAAGGTATTCCGGAGCGTGGGGCATCCGTTTGCGATCGTCGACTGCTTCTGCGTCTTGAATGACGACCAAATCCGCCGCTACCTGGAATTGGGCTGCGAGGTCAAGGGCATGGGCCGCGGCCACATCAAACGCATCAAAGACAGCGTTGAGGCCGGGCGACGGGGTGGGAAGGCGGTGAAGCGTTGAAGCGTTGAAGCGTTGAAGCGTCGAAGCGTTCAACCGTTGAAGCGTTAAAACGTTAAAACGTTAAAACGACGGAGCGTTGAGACTTTAGGGCGGCCGCCGAGCCGCATCGCGTAGCGATGCCGCGACGGTAGCCATGGATTTCAATCCATGGACAGGTGGCGCCACACCAGCCAGGCCGCGTCACGCAGGTCAGTTTCCGAGCACGCCCACGCATCACCACTTCAACGGCTCAGCACATCAACGCTTCAACGTTTTAACGTTTTAACGCTTTAACGCTTCAACGCTTCAACGCTCCCACGCCTCACCGCCCCCCTTGTTTTGCCGCGGAACATCCACTACGTTCCGGCTGTGATTTACGACGCGGCGTTGGATGATTTGCTGCAGAAAGTGTGGGACGGCAAGCGTATTGGTCAGGCCGAGGCGTTGCGGCTGTACCAGTTGCCGTTCGAGGAACTCGGTGCCCTGGCGGACCGACGGCGCCAACTCGCTCGGGCTTCCGCCTACGACGGGCGCGGCAACCAAATCGTCACTTACATCGTCGACCGGAACATCAATTACACCAACGTCTGCAACGTTTACTGTAAGTTCTGCGCTTTCTATCGCACGGAGAAAGACGCCGATGCCTATGTGATTTCGTTCGAGGAAATGGACCGCAAGATCGAGGAAACGGTCGCCGTGGGGGGTACGCAGATCCTGCTGCAAGGCGGCCATCATCCGAAGCTGACCAAGCAATGGTATCTCGACATGTTGGCGCACATCAAGAAACGGTTCCCGCAGGTGAACATTCATGGCTTTAGCCCGAGCGAGTTTGTGCACTTCCGGGAAGTTTTCGGCGAATCGTTGGAGAAGATTATCTCTGACTTCAAAGCGGCGGGGCTGGGCTCGATCCCCGGCGGCGGCGGCGAAATTCTGGTGGACCGGGTGCGCCAGCGTGTCTCGCCACTAAAAGCGATGTCGGATGACTGGCTGGAGGTGATGGATGTGGCCCACCGGCTCGGCCTCAACTCTTCGGCGACGATGATGTTCGGCCACGTCGAAACTGCGGCCGACCGCGTCGAGCATCTCGAACGTGTGCGCGCGCAGCAGGACAAGAGCAAAGGGTTCACCGCGTTCATTTGCTGGACGTTTCAGGCGGAGCACACGAAGCTGCGCGCCCCAACCGTTGGCGCCCACGAGTATTTGCGCACCCAGGCCCTGGCGCGGATCTACCTCGATAATTTTCCCAGCGTGCAAAGCTCATGGGTTACCCAGGGGCAGGAAATCGGCCAGGTGGCGCTCAAGTTCGGCGCCAACGACCTGGGCAGCATCATGCTCGAAGAGAATGTGGTCTCGCAGGCGGGCACAACGTTCCGGATGTCGGTGGCTGACATGCGCCGGTTAATCTCCGATCTCGGCTACGAGCCGCGCCAGCGCGACAACTGGTACCGCCTGCTGAACTGACAACCAGCCGCGCCTCGTCTCGTAGGGCCGGCATCCTGCCTGTCTCTGCCTTTCTGCAACGTCGGGAAAGAATTGATCAGACACAGGCAAGACGCTCACCGCCGTCAGTGGTTGCCTTGGGGGCCGGAGCGGTTCATTCTCGCCGCAATAGAAATTATGAAATCGACCGCCCGTATAGGGTCTCTGCTGGTTCCGCTGCTGGGTGCTCTTGCCTCGCAGGCGCAGGCCCCTTCAGTGCCACTTCCGGAATCGCCGTTGCGGATCCCGGCGACGGACGACGGTCTTCCCGGCACAGGCCCGATCCGGCGCTATGATTGGTTCCAGAAGCTATGGCTCGAGCGGCGGAGCGCCTGGGCCCAACGCGTTAGCCAGGACCAGAATGCCGTGGTCTTCGTTGGCGATTCCATCACCCAGGGCTGGGGCGACGATTTCGGCGGCAGTTTCCCCGGCGTGAAACTGGCCAATCGCGGCATCAGCGGCGACACCACTCGCGGCGTGCTAATCCGCCTGGAGCGCGACGTTCTGGCGCTGAACCCCATCGCTGCCATCATCCTCATAGGCACAAATGATCTCGAAGAGAACGCTGAACCTGAAACCGCCGTCGCCAATCTGAAACTCATCCTCGCCAAACTCAAAGAGCACAATCCCAGGATGCCGATTGTGCTTTGTCAGGTCTTTCCCAGTTCCGAAACCAAAAAGCGGCCGGCGGATAAGATCAAAAAGATCAATCAGCTATACGCGACGGCCGTCAAAGGGGATGCGCAGGTCACGCTGGTCGAGACCTGGCCGCTCTTCGCCAACGCCCAGGGCGACGCCAAACCGGAGGAGTTTCCCGACCTGCTCCACCCTAACAAAATCGCCTACGCCAAATGGGCCGCCGCGCTCCGCCCCATTTTTGCGACCCTTGGCTTTCTTGAGACTGAGCCCGACACCTTTACGCCGGAGCCGGGCTTTGAGCCTCTATTCAACGGACGGGATTTGACCGGGTGGGGCTACCGGCCGACTACGCAGGCCGATATCGAGGCGGCCAGGAATTGGCGCAAAAACGATCCAAACGCGGCGGAGTGGCCGATCGTGACTAAAGCGGTCAATTTCGACGGCAAAGCTGTGAGCGCAGATGGACGTTATGCGGCCAGGAACGGCCGGTTGATCGTAACTACGCCGCCCGAAGGACGAAAGATTCAGGCGCTTTGGACGACGCGCGAATTCCCCAAGGACTTTATACTGAAACTTGAATTCCGGGCGACGCCTAATGCCGACAGCGGCATCTTCATTCGGGGGAACCAACTGCAATGCCGCGATTATCTAATCGCGGGTCCCTACAAACAGCTAAAGCAATACCGGCCGCAAGATTGGAACGAAGTTGTCGTCACGGTCAAAGGCAGTGAAGCTCTCTGCACCTGCAACGGCGAATTTCTCGAAGCGGCGTTCAAAGTCCCGCCGACCGGCCCGATCGGCCTCGAAGGCGACCGCGGCCAAATGGAATATCGCCGAATCCGTGTAAAGGAAATGCCTTAGCAATGTACCCCCTCAGAAGGTGTGAAAAAATTGAAAAGAGCCGAAATTGGCAATCGCAAGTAGTTGGCTCTCAACGTGGGTGTTGAACATTTACTCCCGCTTCGCCAATTTTTTCACACCTTCTCAGTCTTGGGTCGGAGCGCCGAGTTGCACTCGGCTTACCATCGGCCGTCGGCTCGCTTAAGCCGATTAGAAATCGGCGCTCCGACCCAAGACTGAGGCGATACTTAGCAGTGCGTCATCAAAGGCAGCGCAGCGTTTGGGAACTCGCGGTAGCGGGCGTGTCGTCCGCGGTATCGCCGGTGCCGCCCGGCGTGGGGTTCGAACACACGCTCCCGTTTTATCCAGTTTTCTTTCACACCCAGCCCGTTCACCCCGTGAACCGCAGCACAGAAAAGAGAAAGGGCCTCCTCTCCCCGACCTTCCCCGCCAATCCGCGGATTGGCGGGGGAGAGGGAGAAGAATTCGGCCGGTTCAAGAGTTCGAAGCGTGAAGTCTCAGTCCAGCGAATTCTCTCCCCAGGCTACGGGAATCGATTCAAATTCGTCCCGGGCTACCCGGTTACAAGAGCTTGACGCATGGCTCTGACGGTGATGTAAATGGGCCCGTGCCCGCTCCCCGATCAACGAATGTGGCGCCATCGTTTGCGCGCTCCCGGAAAGGCAGGTCTCTATGGCCGACATGAAATTCTCTTGCTCGGAATGCGGGCAGCACTTCTCCTGTGGTGAATCCTGGGCCGGCCATCAGCTCGAATGTCCGACCTGCCACAGCTTCATCATGGTGCCGAGGGTAAGAGCTCCATCGGCCGCTCCAGTCCCTGCGGTCCCGGCCGGCAACGCTCCAAAAGCCACCGGGCCGAAGCTCCCCACAGGCGCCGCCCAGACCCCGCGGTCCACAGCACACGCTCCGGCTCCAATCAACCTGTACCGGCCACCTCCACCTCGAAGTGATAGCGGCCTCCTGAAATATGGACTCCTGCTCGTGGTGGTTGCCGCTCTCGGTGGTGCCGGTTATTTCTATGGGCTTCCCCTGCTAACGGGTGCCTTGGAGAAAGAGCCGGGCGCGAGTCCTCCCGCAGGGGCTGCAGCTTCCCAGAGCAAAGGAGGGCGCCCCGGACCGATGGGTGAAGTCAACGAAGCCATGGACGTCTCAGATGCCTTGGATGGAGGGTCATCGCCAAGACCCCGTCCGGTGTCCACCACAAATACTGCTGCTCGTCCGCGGCCAGCCGCGCCGCGCTGATCCATTACCACTGAGTATCTCCTTTGCAGCTCGCGGTTTGGCACTGGTGCGTGAATAATGAAAAGCGGAGCAGTTGCCGGCTGCGGCGAACCGCGCCGGCGGAAAGATAGGTTTTTGCCAAAATGGATCACCAGTGGCTTCGCGAAATAGGCGCCTGGGCGCAGCGGCACAAAACGCTGTTGGGGGCTTTCTCGCTGGCGGTGGTGGTAATGGGGTTTTTCATTGTCGAGCACGCGCGCGGAAGCGTTTCACTTGCGCGGTACAAGCGCGCGCTCAGCGCCCGCGGCGAAAAACTGAGTGCGCGCGAGTTCAGGTTACTGCCTGCGTCGGGGGAGAACGGGGCGCCGGAGGTCCTGGTGGCGGCAACAGAGCTGAATGCTGGTGTGATTCTTCCCAACACCCATCCGCCGCGAATGGTTCTGACGCCGGCCGGGCACGGAGTCATCTGCTTCCAACAAGTGGAATGGGTCGAAAACAAGGTCACTAACCATTGGGAGCAGTTGGCGGAAGATCTCGAGGCGAACCGAGCCACTCTGAAGAGAATTGCCGGCGCGATGGCAAAGCCGGTGCTCGACTGTGAATTCGATCCTTCACTCGGTCCCAGAGCCCGTTTTCCGCACCTGCTGGTTCCCAAGACGCTAGCTCATTGGTTCGGCTCGAGTGTCCAACTGGGGCTCCATGAGGGAAGACCCCGCGAGGTCGTCGAAGACCTGCTCAGCGAGATCGACCTGCCCCGGTTTCTGGCACGAGATGGGATCGTGATCAGCGAACTGGTTCGCGACGCCGTTGGGGGGGTCGCCACGGTCGACACCTGGGAAGCTCTCCAGGCCGACCGGTGGACGGATGACGATCTGGCCCGCATCCAGCAGGCGTGGGAAAGGCAGGGGTTCCTTACGAACATAGTGCGTGCATTGGAGGGGGAGCGCGTGTTCGCGCAGTGTTCTTACGATCTCATGCGCAAATCCAACGAGGAGACAGAAGGCGTTCTTTACGGCATGGAGGCATTCCTGGGCGCGGAGGACCGCCCGAGTTGGGAACGGTGGTTGCGGGATTTGCCGGGTGGGGAAGCGACAGCAGATTTTCTGAAAAAGAAGGTGTACTGCCCGCTTTGGCGGTTGGCCTGGCTGGACCAGGACCAGTTGCGGTACCTGCAATACCTGGAGCAACTGATAGCGTTGGGGCGGCAAGCGGGCCGCGAACAGTCGCTGCGAAAACTGGCGCCGGCGGTCGACGACCTGATCCTCAAGTTCGAGAGCCGAGGATCATACGACCGACTGCGTTATCCCAGTGTGATGTCGGTCGCCACGCTGTCCCGGGTCTTCGTGCGAGCAATGCGAGCTGAGACGGAGCGATCGCTGGTGCTTACGGCCATCGCGTTAAAGCGGTATCAGGTTCGCCATGGCGAAGCGCCGCAGTCGCTAAGCGCGCTGGTGCCGGAATTTCTACCTTCCGTGCCGGTCGATTACATGGATGGTGGGTCCCTCAGATATCGGCGGCAGCCGGAGGGCGGCTTTCTATTGTATTCCGTGGGTGAGGACGGGAAGGATGACGGCGGCGATGCGAGTCTGCCGCCGGGCAAAACCAACCTGCGCATGATTTGGGAACGCAAGGACATGGTTTGGCCCGCGCCAGCCACAGCGGACGAGGCGGAGGCGTATCAGAAGAACTGAATCTTAATCCGAGGGGCGGATGGAAAGCTCCGCTATATTGAAGGCGCGAGTCGTTGCGTACTTTCGGCCGTAGTGAAACGTCAGCACGACCAGGTTGGTCGGTGGCTGTTGGGGGCGGTGGCGGAGAAGGAGCGGCAGGTTTAGACAGGGACCTTAGGGCTCAGCACAAGGTCCTCCCCCTGGCGGTGAAAGATGCGCCGATGCTCGCGGTCGCTGGCGAACTCGGGTTCGATGCCGAGAACAAAACGCTTGATCTCAGGAAGGCGGCGGCCCATTTGGCGGGCTTCCTGCAAAAGCAGGGTGTCGAAGTCAGCGAACGGCCGTTCCTGCCGAACGACCAAGTCAATGGCACACTCCAGCGACTCGGGGCCACCGGATAATCGCAGGTCGTGGAAACCGATGATCTCCGGGTGTCCGTGGACCCACTCGGTAATCGCAGCCGCTGCCGCGGCGTAAGCGGGATGAGCGTGGTCCACGGGATCGGCATGCACGATGACCTTGGCATTCCACTCATCGGCGATCGTCTTCTCCACGCGTTCGGCCAGGTCGTGAACCTCGAGGGCCGACAGGCGAGCGTCCACTTCGGCATGGAGGGAAATCATGGAGGTGTCGCCGTAGGAATGCAGAATGATCTCGTGGACGCTGAACACCCCGGGAACAGACACTGCCAAGTCGCGAATGTGGCGCAGCTTATCGATGCCGGGTGCCTCGCCGATAAGTGTATTGATGGCCCGCCAGCCGAAGGCGATACCTGTGTAGGCGATGAACAGCGACACCGCGAGGCCGGCCCAGCCGTCCACCGCGTCCCATCCCATGCGTTCGCTTACGAGAGCCGCCACCACGAGGCTGGTGCAGACGATGTCATAGGTATGGTTCCACGCGTCGGCCTGCAGGGTGTGGGACCGGGTGGCGAGGGCCAGAGACCGGGCGAAACCGGCGAGCCAAATTTTGATGGCAAGCGTGCCGAAAACGATGGCGAGGATCCAGGGTGACGCCGTGAAGGGCTTTGGGTCCATCAACCGTCCGATGCCGGCGGACGCTACCTTCCACGCCACGGCCAGGAGGGAAATCGCCAGCAACAGCGTGGCGACCTGCTCGACGCGGCCATGGCCAAAGGGATGCGCCCGGTCACGGGGAGAGCGCGACCACCGAAAGCCAAGCGCGATGATGAGGCTGCTGCCGATGTCAGCCAGATTGTTGACGGCGTCGGCCAGCAACGAAATGCTGCCAGAGAGAAAGCCGGTGACGCACTTGGCAGTCGAGAGCAGGATGCTGATGACCAGGCTAACATAGCCCTCAAGTTCGCCCAATCGGGCGCGGATCTCTGGATTGCGTGGATCGGCGTCCGCGGCGACGACGCGGCGCACTAATCGGCCGCCGAATCCAGTCGGCAGTGAGGACTTTTGCTCATTCGGCACCGCGGAATGCTATCAGGGCCGGTCCTTGACTTTCCAGCCTGAACACACCAACCACGATGTTCACGCGCCAGAGGGGTTTGCCACGGTATGAGGCAATCGCCCTTCTGGAAACCGGGATGACTTAATGCGGTGGCGAACTCATCACGACCTCAATCTGTCTTTTCGTACGTAAAGACCACCGCACCCGGCCGCTGCTCGATCGACACCGGGAGGCCGGTCTCCAGCAGGTCGCGGCCGGAAAGAGTCCGGGCCTCGCCGGAATCACTGTTCTTCACCAGGTAGCGATGGCTCGGATCAAGGCCGCGCAACTTGAACCGCGCGGATTCATAGACACTTTCCGACCGGCGAAAGACCTGGACCATGCCTTCGCCTTTCTCGGGCAGGTCGAACTGCCAGGCGAGCCAAACGTCGGGAGCTTTGGAGTAGGAGGTGAGCGGATAATAGTCTCCCAAAAAATAGCGCTGCAAGTCGCGGCATTGAGTTAGCGCCGACCTGGCCCGGGCGAAGGGAAAGTCAGGTGGCGGCGGGCCGGCCTGGGGCGCGTCGCCGTTGCCGAACAGGCCGAAGGCCAGAGTGCTCGACAAGCTGCTGCGGAGCGCGTATTGGCTGTCGCGTCCGGGATTGACGGCCCCGGTCCCATTGAGCGGCGCCCAGAAAGAGATGCCATAGGTGTGGCATTGTTTCGCGACCGGGTCGCCCGGGAAATCCGTCCGCCACAGAGGAACGCTGCGCGACATTGTCTCGAGATCAATGCGGCGCCCGCCGCTGGCGCAGTTGTCGATGATCAGGTGCGGATGGCGGCGAAGCAGCTCGTCCCAGAAAGCGTAGAGCCCCTCCACCCAGCGGATCTCGGTGAGGCCCTGTCGTTCGGACGTGTCGGCTGCCCGCCAGAATTCGAGAGGCGCAATGTTGGCATCGTGGCGGTAGCAGTCCAGGCCCCAGGCGCCGACGCGGTCGGAGATGAAATCGGTGAGGAATTGTCGCGCCTCCGGGTTTCCCAGGTTGAACAGGCGGTCATTCTCCTTAATCTGGTTGCGGAGGCTTTCGGACTTCACCCAATCCGGAAAAGTCTGCTTCTCCCAGCGATAGACGCGCCGTTCGGTGGGAACGCTCAACAGCCACCGGCCGAGCTCGCGGTGCCAGGTAGTGCCTTCGCAGACGCGCTCCGGCTCGAACCACAGCAGGAGCTTGCGGCCGGTTTCGTGCAAGGCATCGCTGAGCGGTTTGAAGCCGTCGGGGTAGAGCTGCTTTTTCGGCTGCCAGTTGCCGGGATTTACATACCACGGGCCTTCACCGAACCACTCGGCGTCGATCCAATAGAACTCGACCGGGAGGTCGTGCCGGGCAATAGCGCGAATATTGGCCAGATGATGCTCGGCGCTGGTCCCGCCCCAGTTGCCGTTGAACAGTGGTAGATCAAGCGGCTTGCCGTTGACCGCGGGCCGATGGTGTTCGAGAACAAAACGGCGCCACAGATTCTGACCGCGCACCCAGTCGCCTTCGTAGAACAAGAGGGCAACGCGCGGCGTACGAATCCTCTCGCCGGGCTTCAGCCTCAACCGGGTCAATGCCTGACCGGCCATGATGCGCGTCCGGCCCGGCGCCTCGGCGCGGAACTCCGCGGCCCATTCGCCGGACCACCCGATCCCCGCTATCAAGCCGCGCGGAGGACTTTCGAGGTTGAAGAACGGCAGGAAATCGCTTGAGGAACGCCCGCCGCCGGCCTGCACCTGCACGCGCGTGCCGGGTTTGAGGATTTCCGTCAAGGGCTGGAAATCGTCGAAGGAGCAGACCGCTCCGCGCGCGTAGTGCAGGGTCGGGCCGTTAGTGAGCGAGGGCACCAGGCAGTCGAGAGCCTGGATCGCTTCCAGGAGGGGGGTGTCTTGTGCGCCTCGATTCTCGAAAGCCACCAACCACTCCACTGCGGGGTGGTGCGTGTACTCAGCGATCTCGCAGCGGACCTGCAGGCTGGTGACCGGATCGGTGAAAACCAGAGTGTGATCGACACAACCTGGCCCGGTCGCCCGGGAGGAATGTTCCCGTTTCCATTTTCGCAGTAGATCCGTCGCGGGTCGCTGGTCATAGCTAAACGAGAGGGGCCAGATGGACTCATTGGTGGCGATGTGATCCTGCAGCCAGGCTGTCCGCAGCTCAAACTCGGCGGTGGTTGGACGGACTGCAAACGCCGGCCAAGCCAGCCCGCAATGGACCAGCATGATCCAAACGGCAGAGGTTCTGAAGCGCATTGATTTACTTGTGCCTGGTGTAGGTCAACAGAGTGTCGCCGGGTTTGTTTCGGACGGAGACCGGCAGCCCTTTCTCGCTAAGCTCACGACCGGAGAGGGTTTGCGCCTCGCCGGAGTCGAGGTTGGAGACTTCATAATCAGCGCCAGGGTCCAACCCAGATAATTTGAACCGCGCGGATTCGTAAACGCTGTCCGAGCGGCGAAAGGCCTGCACCATGCCTTCACCTTTCTCAGGCATGTCGAACTGCCAGGCTATCCAGAGGGCGGGGTTGAGGTTGTACGGCGTGAGCGGGTAGAAATCTCCCAGATACAGCGGCGCGACGCGGCGCCATTGCTCGGCGACGCGACGGAACAAGGTCCAATCGGTGCCCGGCTTGCGAATGTCCGCGCACAAGCCAAACGCGGGCGAGAAAGAGCTTCGCGCGGAGTAAACAAATTGCCGTTCGCTGTAATAGACGCCCTGGCCGTAGTAAGGAATCCAGGAGGAGAGACCGAACGTGTGGCCCTGGTTGCCGGGTGCGAAGCCAGGGTCTCCCTGGAAGGACTGATAGTCACTGCGCAGAAGCGGCACGGCGCGACGCAACGTCTCCAGGTCGTTGCGCCGGCCGCCGGAGGCGCAACTGTCGATCAGCAGGTTGGGATGGCGCCGGCGCAGATCGTCCCAATAGGCCAGGTAGCCCTCGACGTGGCGAATCTCGGTGATCCCCTGGCGGTCGGCGGTGTCGTTGGCGCGCCAATAGGCGAGAGGGTCCATGTTGAAATCCTGGCGATAGAGATCAATACCTTGCTCGGCGATGAGGCCGGAAACGTGGTCAGTCAGCCACTGGCGGGCGAGGACATTGCCGAGGTTGAGCAACCTGGTTTCGCCTTCGCGTCCGAGCAGCCAATCCGGATGGTTCTGATAGAGCCACGTACCTGGCGTGACGCGCTCCGGTTCGAACCAGACGATGAGACGCATACCTTTGGCGTGCACGTGATCACTGACCGCCTTCAAGCCGTGCGGGAATCGGGCTGGGTCCGGAGTCCAGGTGCCGACATTGGGCCAATTGTCGCCGCACGGGTACCAGCCCGCATCCATCCACCAGTAATCAAGCTTGATCCCCGCCTGCGTAAGAGCGTCGATAAACCGGAACTCATCCGTCTCATTGCACCGCAGTCCGGGAAAGAAACCGCCACTGCACGAGGAAAAGATTGGTGGAGGAAGCTTGCCGTCCCGAGTGCGCGGCAGATTGTCCGCCAGCATCCAGCGACGCCAAATATTCTGTGCCCGGACACGGTCGCCGTTCCAGAATTGGAGAACAATCAGCGGCGTGCGCACTTCCTCGCCCGGATGCAGTTTAAACCGGGTCACCTCCTGGCCGGCGCGAATACGCAGTCGATCGGCGCCGTCACGATTAAAGGACGCGGCCCATTGGCCAGGCCAGCCCACGGCGGTGATGAGGCCAGCCCCGGGCCACTCGACGTTGAAGTAAGGGAAAGCACGGTTGGTGGGCCGGCCCCCGGCAGGCGCAAAGCGGTGCTCAGACTTTGGATTCAAAGTCGCCTGGAGCGGCTCATAGCTATCGGGTGTGCAGTCATCGCCCTTCTGGTGGTGAAGGATGAATTCACTCGCTGCGTGCCTTTGCAGCGATACGTCGAGCGCCTGGATGTCAGAAAGGATCGGAGTGTCAGCCCGAGCGCTATTCCTGAAGAACACTGTCCACTCAACGGTCGGGAAATCGCGATACTCCAGCGCCACACAGCGCACCTGGAGGCCCGTGGCGTCATCCGTGTAAGTCAGCGAGTGCTCGACCTTGCTCGCATCCCTGTCCCGGCTGGAGCGTTCGGCCTTCCAGCGCGGTAGAAGTTCAGATGAACTCTTGTCGCTATAGGTGAAGCTGAAAGGCGGATCGGTCGCAGCTTTGAACCTGGCTGCAGTCCAGCGGGTGGCTTCAGCCATTTCGGCCTCGGTCGGCAGTACGCCCCACCCGATCACAGGCTGCAGGCAGGCCGCGCCGGTCAGGATCAGCAAGGCCAGCCTCAGTTTGTGAGCTTTCATGCGGTTAATGCCTTTCTGACGGCGAACCACGCATGCCTTTATTTGATCTTCGCGTACGTCCACACGGCATCGCCGGGCTGCTCCCGGATGGAGATGGACAAGCCATTCCCGATGAGTTCGTGACCGGGAATTGTCTTCGCCTCGCCGGAATCGAGGTTGGTAACCCGATACTGAGCAGCCGGCTCAAGCTCCGCCAGCTTGAAACGGGCGCTTTCGTAAACGCTCTGGTCGCGGCGGAACGCCTGGACCAGGCCCTCGCCTTTTTCGGGCACGTCGAACTGCCACGCGATCCAAAGCGAACGATCCAGGTTGTAGGGAGTGAGCGGGTAGTAATCGCCGAAGTAGCAGTTGGCATAGCGTTGCCACTGGCCCAGCACGCGGCGGAGCATTTCGTAGTCGAGATCTTTGCGGCGCACGTCAAAACAGGCGGTGAAATGGGTGACCATGGTGCTGCGGAGCAGGTAAGGCGACAGGGCGCCGGAACCGGTGCCTGTGCCCTGGAACGGCACCCAAAACGAGAGGCCGTAGGTATGGCCCTGGTTACCCACCGGTTCCATGATGTAATCGCTCCGCAGCAACGGCACGGCGCGGCGGAGAGTTTCGAGGTCGTTGCGACGTCCGCCCGAAGCGCACGAGTCAATCAGCATGTTCGGGTGGCGGCGGCGCAGTTCGTCCCAATAGGCAAGATAACCGATGACGTGGTGGTTTTCGGTAATGCCCTGGCGGTCTGGCGTGTCGTTCTTTTGCCAGAAGCTCAGCGGGTCGATGTTGAAATCCTGGCGATACAGGTCGATCCCCTGCTCGGTCAGAAGCCGGTCCACATGGTCGGTTAGCCAGCGGAGCGCTTCGGGATTTCCCAGGTTCAACAGGCCGCCGTTTTTTCCCCCCAGGATCCAGTCGGGATGTTGCTCCGTCAGCCAGGTGCCGCTGTGAACGCGCTCCGGTTCAAACCAGACGATCGTCTTGACGCCCTTCGCCCGGGCATGGTCCGAGATGGGCCGCAGGCCGCCCGGGAAGCGATTCGTGTCCACTTCCCACGTGCCGGTCTTTGGCCAGCTCCCATCGCACCAGTACCAGCCGGCATCCATCCACCAGTAATCCAGCGGCAGTTTCTCCTCGAGATAGCGATCGACGAAAAGCTTCTGACTGGCGGAATTGGCGTTGATCATCTCGCCGAACTGGTGCGAACTGCAGGCCGCCATTTGCACAGGCGGGAGTTTGCCGCCCGGGCGCGGCAGATTGTGGGCGAGCATCCAGCGCCGCCAAATGTTCTGCGCTCGAATCCAGTCGCCGCGCCAGAATTGGAGCGCCATAAGCGGAGTACGAATCTCCTCGCCGGGATGCAGCTTGAGGTGCGTCTTTTCCTGGCCGGCGGTTACTCGCAATCCGGTCGCCTGGTCGCGCGTAAATTCCGCAGCCCATTGCCCCGGCCAGCCAACCACAATGATCAGACCTTCCTCCGCCCACGCGAGGTTGAAGTAAGGCAAGTCACTGTTCGTGGGACGACCTCCCGCTGCGGTGACGCGTTTGACTGTGCCCGATTTGAGCGTGATCTCGAACGGTTCGTAGTCGTTCGGAAGGCAGGGGCTGCCGGTGAAGTGATGCAGCAAGAACTCCCCACGGCCAGGGCGCTGCAACGTCAAGTCGAGCGCTTCGATATCCGACAGCACGGGGGTTTCCGCCTGGCCCAGGTTCTTGAAATAGACCGTCCATTCGACCGTCGGAAAGTCGCGGTACTCAACGGCTATGCACCGCACCTGGAGGCCGGTGGCTTCGTCCCGATAGACGAGCATGTGCTCAACGCGTTGTGCGTCGAGGTCGCGACTTGAGCGCTCCACTTTCCATTGCGGCAACAACGTTGTTGAAGGCTTGCCGTCATAGGTGAACGCAAAAGGCGGGTCGGTGGTCAGCGGCTTGCGGGCGGGGCCTTCGGTCAGGGGCAAATCGGCCAGCCAGAGTTCGCGGCCGTCTTTGAGCTTCACGCGAGCCTCGGCCCAGTCCGCCTGGTCGCAGGCGATGCCGTCGCCGCCGTCGTCCACCAGCAACTCGAAGTCCGTCGCGCCGTCGAGAGCGACTTGCACGGGCACACCTTCCATTCCTTCACGCAGCAGCTCGGACTTGAACCGCTCCTGACCGCCCGCCTTCACGGCGAAGTGCACACTGCCGCGGCCGCCGCCGGTCTGCTCGTTGCTGTCCACACCGGCTATGGCAGTCAACTCGGCGCCCTCACCGGGCAGACGCACGATGACTCTGCTCGTGGCATGGCAATACAAGCCGCGGGTAAACGATTTGTCCACGATTCGCATTGGTCTGCCCCCGCGCGCGTTCAACTGGACCGCATCGTTGTTGGCGAGGACATAAAGCCCGGCACCGGGCCTGGCGGTATCGGCGACCGATTTGAACTTGGCGGCCGCCCAGCGCGCGGTTTCGGCGAGTTCGAATTCAGTCGGTGCGACAGCCCGGGCCGTGAAGGAGCAGCAGACCGCCGCAGCCAACGCGAAGATAAAAAAACTGAAGGTGCAAGTTTTCATGCGTAAGCCATCTCTTCGAAACAGGAGAATCTTTTTTGCCTTGGTCGGAAAGATCATAATCGCACCACCGACATTCGGCCGCAGCGTGGCGGTTTTTCACTCGAGCCTATGTACGGAGTTCTTGCGGTCGGCGTGAGGATTGGTCTATAAGGTCACCGTAGCGTCGTGCCCGGCCCGCGTGATCAAGCGAGGCAGGGAATATGGAAACGCAAACAGACCCTAAACGGACTCCTATGAATGTGAAACAATGGTCGTTGGCGGCGGGCGCCACCCTGCTCGCTGCGGTGTGCCTGACAGCCTGCAAGCCCGCCGGAGACACCAAGTCGGGCGAATCTGCCAGGCCGGCGGAAACCATCAAGCTGTCCTACAGCATCTTCTTCCCGCCGACTCACGTGCAGTGCATCGCCGCGACCAACTGGGCGCACGAAATTCAGAAGCGTACCGATGGTCGGGTTCAGATCACCATCTATCCCGCTGGCTCGCTCACGAAGGCCGACCAGTGTTATGAAGGCGTGGTGAAGGGAATCTCCGACCTGGGGATGAGCTGCTTTGCCTATACGCGGGGACGGTTTCCGTTGATCGAAGGGTTGGATTTGCCCGTCGGTTATCCCAACGGCCTGACTGCGACGCGCATTGCCAACGCGATGATCCAGAAGTATCAGCCAGCCGAATTAGCCGATGTTAAAGTGCTCTACGTGCACGCGCACGGGCCTGGCATCCTCGCGAGTAAGAAACCGGTCAAATCGCTCGCGGACCTCAAGGGCTTGAAGGTACGCGCCACGGGCTTGTCGGCCAAGATCGTCGAATCGCTGGGCGGCACGCCGGTCGCCATGAGCCAGCCGGAAACCTACGAGGCGCTTTCGAAGGGCGTGGTTGATGCCACGCTGTGCCCCATCGAAACTCTCAAGGGCTGGAAACAGGGCGAAACCATCGAGTATGTCGTGGATTCCACGGCCATCGGCTACACCACCGCGATGTTCGTAGTGATGAACAAAGACAAATGGGCCGCGCTGCCTGCAGACGTGCAAAAGATTTTCACCGACGTCAGCCAGGAATGGGTTGCCAAACACGGCGAAGCCTGGGACCAGGCGGATCAAGCGGGACGCGACTTCGTCACGCAGCTCAAACGCCAGTTTGTACAATTGCCCGAAGCCGAGCAGCAACAGTGGAAGACCGCGGTTAAGCCGGTCCTGGACACCTACACAGCGGCGTGCAAGGGGAAGAACCTGCCAGGCGATGCGATGCTGGCGGACATCCAGGCCGAGCTTGCCAAAGCCGCGGCCACCAAATGAGTTCGCCGTCTGACTCACTGGCCGGCCTGCGGCGAGTGATCGAACTGTACCACGACGCGCTTCGGGCGGTAGTCCAGGCGCTCGCCTGGGTCGCGGGGGCGGGGCTCATGGTCATGGTGTTGGTCACCACCGCTGATGTGGTTCTGCGCAAATTCAGCCTGTCGCTAACCGGCGCTTACGACCTCGTCAAGATCGCCGCCGCGATTACCGCGGCCGCCGCGCTGCCCTATACCACCGCCATCAAAGGCCATGTGGCCATTGAGTTCTTCTTCCACAAGCTGGGCCGGCATGGCCGCGTCGTGGTAGACGCATTGATGCGGTTCGGCGGGATGGCGCTGTTCGGGCTGCTGGCGTGGGGCTGTGTGGACTACGGCAATTCATTGCGGCAGAAGGGCGAAGTCAGCATGACATTGCAGCTCCCGGTTTTCTGGGTGCCGTATGTGCTGGCGGCTTCCTGTGTTTTGGTTGTCCTGATCAAACTGTACCACCTGACCCACCCGGGCAAACCGATGATCAAGCCATGACACCGACCCTGGGAGCGTTAATCGGTTTCGCCCTGCTGCTGCTGCTGCTGGCGGGTTCCATGCCCGTTGGTTTCGTGATGGCGGTTGTGGGATTGCTCGGGTTCGCGTTGATGGTCTCCCCCCAGGCGGCTTTCAGCATGGCCACCATCGATCTCTTCAGCACGTTCTCGGACTACAACCTGACGACGATTCCGCTATTCATCCTGATGGGGCAGATTGCCTTCCACACCGGGATCAGCCGCGGGCTTTTCAATGCCGCCTATCACTGGATGGGCCGGCTGCCGGGTGGCCTGGCGATGTCCACCGTCGGCGCTTGCACCGCCTTCGGCGCGATTTGCGGCTCGGGTCCGGCGACCTCCGCCACCATCGCCTCGGTGGCGCTGCCCGAGATGCGCCGCTACAAGTATGACCTGCAGCTCGCGACGGGCTGCATCGCGGCCGGCGGCGGCATCGGCATGTTGATCCCGCCCAGCATCGTGTTCATCGTCTATGCGATCCTGACGGAGCAGTCCATCGGCAAACTGTTCATTGCGGGCGTGGCGCCGGGCCTGATGATCGCACTGATGTTCTGCGCCGTGATACTCATCGAGTGCACACGCAAGCCGGAGCTCGGCCCTCCCGGACCGGTATTTACCTGGCGGCAGAAGTTCGCTTCGTTGCGGGGCGTCTGGGAAACGCTCGTGCTGTTCGTGCTGGTCATGGGCGGGATGTTCAGCGGGTTTTTCACGGCCACCGAAGGGGCAGCGATCGGCGCGGCGGGCACGCTCGTGATCGCGCTGGTGAAACGCGAGCTGACCTGGCACAAATTGTTCCAATGCCTCAACGAGTCCATTCGCACGTCTTGCATGGTAATGGTGATCGTGGCCGGGGCGATTATCTTCGGCAAATTCCTCGCCGTAACCCAGGTCCCGTCGAACCTGGCCTCCTGGCTGGCTGGGTTGGCGCTGCCCGGGTGGTGCATCATCGCCTTGATCATCATTTTCTACCTCATCGGCGGTTGTTTTCTCGACGCGCTGGCGCTCGATATCCTGACAATCCCGATTTTCTATCCGGTCATCCTGGCGCTGGGCTACGACATCATTTGGTTCGGCGTAATGATCGTGGTGGTGACGATGATGGGGGTAATCACGCCGCCGGTGGGCGTTTGCGTTTATGTCGTCAGCGGCATGGCGCGTGATGTGCCGCTGGAAAAGGTGTTCCGCGGCAGCATGCCCTTCCTTTGGGCGCTCGTTCTGGCCGCCATTCTGCTCGTGATCTTTCCGCAGATCGCCACCTTCCTGCCGAACCTGCTCAAGTAACGGAGGCAACATGACCAATCCCGCGCGGCCCGAGTCACGTTTCAAACGCATCCTGTTCTGCACGGACTTCTCCGAAAGCGCGGACGCGGCCTTCGAGTTCGCTCTGGACGCCGCCGTCCGCCGCCCCGGTGCAACCCTGTTTTTGCTTCACGTCATCCATGAGCCGGACGCGCAGTTCTGGAAGTCCTACATCGCCGAGGTGGACAATGTTAACGCCGAAGCGAAGAAAGCAATCGACGCCAAAGTCGCTGCCGCGTATCTCTCGCGCATACCCAGTGGCCTCGACGTGAAGATCGAATTCCGCATCGGACCGGATGCGGCGACCATTCTTGAATTTGCCAAGGCGGTCCGCGTCGACGTGATTGTGCTGGGCCGACACGGCCATACCGGTGTCGGCAAGACGCTCTTTGGCAGTGTGGCGGAGAAGATCGTGCGCAAAGCCGAATGCGCGGTGCTCGTCGTGCCGTTGAGCTACGCCAAGGCTGCGCCGGGCTGAGCGCCTGTGCCGGGAGTAAGAGTCGTGGGATTGGCCCCGGGAAGTGAGTGCCGCTTGCGCGTGCGCATCGCGCGCCGAGGAGAAAGCACCCCGTTATGAGTATCGAAGATGTCGCTACTGCTGAGGGCGCAAGCCAAAAACGGACCCGAGCGTACCCCCCCTCACTCTTGGGTCGGAGCGCCGAGTTGCACTCGGCTTACCATCGGCCGTCGGCTCGCTTAAGCCGATTAGAAATCGGCGCTCCGACCCAAGACTGAGGCGATACCCCCGAGCGCTTCAGCCAGCTTTTTTGTCGGGACGCACGGGCGGAAGCAGTTGCTGAACCGGCGTGCGCCCATGGCAGGCCTGCCACCAGACGGGCAATAGGTAAACCGCAACCAGCAGCGACAACACGATACCAAGCGCGCAGGTCTTGCCCAGGCTCGCCATCCCGGCGTTGCTCGAGAATGCCAGCGCCCCAAAGCCTGCCACGGTGGTTGAGCCCGCAAGCAGGAGAGCACGACCGACGGAGCGGCGTACGGCCAGCAGGTCACCGGCGTGCCGGCGCAAGGCAAGTTGAATGTGAATGCTGAAATCCACCCCCATGCCCAACAAGAGGGGAAGCCCCATCACGTTGAGAAGGTTCCAATCCCAGTGCAGGAGGTCCGTGAGGGCGGCCAGGCACACCGCGCTGAAGGCCAGCGTGCCCAGGCTGAGGATCACGTCCTTGAGATTGCGGAAGGCCAGCCACAAGGACAGGATCACGAGCAGAAACACGGCAATCACCACGCGGGGCAATTCGCGCAGGACGAGGTCGAATACAGCCCATCCGAGCAGATTCCAACCTGAGAGGATGACGCCCTGGCGTTCGAACTCTGGAGGCCAGGCGGCCACGAACTGTTTGGTCGCCGCTGCGTTGTTGGTGGGCTGAATCAACCCCATCGCCAGGAAACCACTGTCGGGCCGGGCGACGAACCGGGCCAGGAGCCAGCGGCTGGCTGCGTTCGTCGGCCAGAAAACATTCGTGGTGGTGGCGGCCGCTTTCCACGCATCGAGGACGTTTTCTGTGACGAAGAAAGCGTCGGAGGTGAAGCCGGCGTCCTGCGCGGCCCGGTGCAACGCCTCGCGCTCTTGCGCCAGGACCGCGACGACCGGACGGTTGGCCCGTTGGTTGTCCGGCCGCGGCCACAGCACCGTGGGGAGTGTGAACCCGGCGATGAGGTGGTTGCTGGCCGCTTCACGCAATGAGACGGTGACCTGGGCGAGCCGCTGTCCCACCTCGGCTTCGTCCCGGCCCGGCATCAAAACCCAGAGCGGCTCCTCGGAGCGGGTGAGGCTGGCCTTGATCTTGTCCAGTGCGGCATAGGCTTCGCTGTTCTTCGGTTTGAGAGGATCGGGAGAATTGTCGGTGCGGATGCCGTCTTTCCAGAGCAGGCCGGCCGCCACAACCAACAGCAAAGCCGAGATGGTCCAGATGACGGGCGAGGGCAAAAGCCTGCTGGTCTGGAAGAGAAGCAGCCGTTCGCGTTTGACGGCGGGGTGAGGCTGGCGGTCCGCGGTGCGGCGGAAACGCAGCACCAACGGGGTGTAACCGAAGAGCATGACAAAAGCCGCGAGAAAGATACCGATGGCGACGAGCGAACCGAGTTGGGCCAGACCCGGCAGTGCACTCAGATTGAGCATGAGGAAGGCGCCAGCCGTGGTCACGGCGGACCACCAGATGCCCGGCGCGGCTTCGCGGCGCAGTTCCCGTCCGCTCCAGGACGGATGCGAGCGCGATTCCTCGTAGATGACAATGCCAAAATCCTCTGCCAGCCCCAGCAGGATGGAGGCAAAGCCCAGGCTAACGATATTGATAGTGCCGATGAACAAGCCGCCCAGGGCCAGGGCTCCGGCAAGGATCGCCACCAGCAGGAGCAAGAGCCAGACGAGTGGCAAGAAGCGGCGATGTGTCAGCCAAAAGAGGAGGCCGATGACAGCCAAGGTGCCGACGGAGGTCCCGCCCATGTCATTTTCCATGCTCCTTGAAATCTCCACGGCAAAGGCAGGGCGGCCAGTGTAATGGAGTTCTGCTGTGGAGGGCACCTGGCCTGAGCGTTGCCCCTCTGCAATTATGTGCTGCAGTTGCGCAAGCCACGTTCGGCAGGCCTTGTAGCCGGAAAGGTCGGGCTTCCCCGCTACAAAAACCAATCGGAAGGTGCCATCCTGGGACGTGAAAAGCTCGTCGCCGGTGCCCATGTCCTGCGCAACGGCCGAGACTGATTCCGGCAGCCGCGTGAGGCCGTAGGGGTCATAACCGCCCAGGGCGATGTCGGTGGGAGAGAGTGAAGTTGTGAGCCGTTCCCGGGTTTCGTTTAGTGTCCTGGTGAGATTGGTACTCGCCAGACGACCTGTGAGTTCGGCAAACACCCCGGGGGGCTGGTTCAACCAGAGGTAAGCGACCAGTTCCATCGCCTGGGCCGGCTCGTCCATCCACGCCGGCTGCCAGGTGACTCCGGCAACGAGATTGGTTTGTCGACGGAGCAGGTTTGCGAGGGAGCGGGCGGCGGCCTCCGCTTCCGCGGCCGACGGAGCCTGCAGTGTGATGATCAGCTCGCCGGAGTTTGCAAAGTGCTTTTGATAGAGCTTGAGTCCTTGAGCCACGGAGAGGTTGGCGGGCAGCAGATTCAGAATGTCGACGTCAAAGCGCAAGCGGGCGACGCCCAAGCCCAAAGGCAATAACAACAACAGCCAAAGCCAGTGGCGGCAGGGTCTCATGCTTGCAGGCGGACTTTCACGGCAATGATGGTGGGCGATGTGGAGAAGAGCGGTCAACTCCTGAAGAGGTGGCGAGAAGGGGCTGGGAGGCGGAGGTGGAGAGTTGAGGGACGGGGGAAGTTAGCGAAGTGGTGAGTCAGTGAATCAGCCAGGGGGGTATTGACCGTCTGATACGGTGCCAGGCAAACAGGGTGCTGGATGAATGGACCCAGCACCCTGATGCTCAGATTAGCTTTTCTTTCGGGCGTAATACCAGACGACGATAACAGCACCGACGATAATGATCGCCCATACCCACCATGGCGCTGCACTGGATGTTTGCATAAATTCAAATGGATTAGGTGTACATTTCAGCCTCGAACCTGGGTGGTCCGAGGAACCTTCACAGGAGCGGTCCCCCCCCGAAGGAAGAACGCCGTGTGACCAGCGCGGTGAGGTTCAGACGTGGCAAGGCGCTCGCGGCCGAGTTGGGGTGCGGCCAGCACAATGCCGGTTGGGGAGAAATTCAGGTGGGGCGGGAGCGACGTCCCAAGTGTCGCCACCATCAGGCCCCATCGCAGTGAGGCAAAGGCCGGCTGAGCCCGCCCCCTGCACACAGCGTTTGGAAAACCACCGGAAAAATCCCGAGGGACGGATTTGGGCGAGGGGTCCATTCTGCACCGGAGGCTTTAGAAGGTAAGCGGGTTCGGAATGTGGCTGCCAAAGCACCTGCTTACCACTAGCGGGGCAAGCCTCCTGGGTGTGAACAATAAAGCATCCCGGCAACCAAGTGGCAGCCAGGAGCACGACTCCAAGCGCTTGGAGCGGCGTTTGCACTGGCTCAAGGATATGTCGTTGGCAGCGGATTCCAACCAGTTTCGTCAAGCGGCCAAAACGAAAGGGTCTGCATCTGGGGACGGGACGAACCATAGGTGGGGCCAAGCAAGAAGGTGAAATCTACTAACGGTGAGGTGATGGCGACGACAGCTTCCGAATGCTCGCCTTGAAATCCAGCTGTTTTCCAGCCCGGCAGCGCCCAACGCGAGTGTTTATTCACGAAGGGTCAGTTGGTAGCGGAAGTTCTCCGCTGTAGCCCAATCTTTGGGATCGGGTTCCTGGCCGTAAGTAGTGAGGTGGAGGATCAGTTCGTGAGTAACACGGTCCTCGACCAACGGGAAGTTGGAGAACTGGATGTTGCCATCGCCGAATTGGCGGTCGTCTATGGCCGTCACCGTGGTGCGTTTGAGGGCGGCCCTGGCTTCGTCCACCTCGGCAATCACCAGCGGATAGCGGGGTGAGTTTCCGTCTGGCGGCGTGGAACTGATGTTGCCAAGCCAGTATAGCCTGCCGGTTGCGCTGTGCCGGATCATGCGGTGAAAAGACGAAGGTGAGTAGAAGCTCGAACCATCATCGTATTTCCACTCAGCGGGGGTGCCCAGCGTGTGCCCTCCATCGCCGGACAAGCTGTAGAACTTGCGTCCCGGCGTTGTGGCGGCGGTGGTATCCCAGCCTTTGGTTGAACCGCGCCAGACAACCAAAAGCCGGCCATCCCGAAGCTCGGCCACCTCCGGCTCCATCAAGCCGCGGGCCGAAACCTCGGGCCGAACCTCACAACGCCCGCCTGCGGTCCAGCGATAGGCTTTAGCGTCCGCGTCCCACTTGCCCAAAAAGCAGATCGAGCCCATCCGCCACGGGCGCGAGTTATTTTTCGGGTCGCCCGGCGCGTTTGCGTGAGCCAGGCAAACCGCGAGCGATCCGTTGGATCGGACCAGGATATTGTTGCCGGGATAACCCTCATTACGGTTGAGGAAACTGGCCTTCAGCGGGTCGGCGGGATCGAACGGGTCTCCCTGCTCGTAGCGAAGCTGGTCGGGCTCGCTCCAAGTCCGGCCCAGGTCCGGCGAGGTGCGAACATAGGTAGAATTGTGGTACACACCCTTCACGTTGATTTGACGCAGCCACAACTGGACCAGCAGACCCGAACCCGGGTCGTGGACGCTGACGCTCTCTCCTTCCCACACCGCAACGCCCCGGTAGTTCACCTTGTTGGACGGCTGCACCGGCTCAAACCCCGACCAGGTTCGGCCGTTGTCCGTGGACCACCGTGCCGTGATGTTCTCGCCCACGTCAGACTCGCGTTCGATGCCTTGCACTTCACGCAACTCATATTTTGGGCCGACGTATTGCAATGTCGCCCAGGGCGCGACCCGTGGTGCCGGGTGCTTGAGGTAAAGCTCCTTCTTCACCAGGGCGATGGGCAGGTTGGTTTTCCATGGCGCGGCGGCGGCCTCAGCATCGGGCACGCGCAACACCCTGCGGACGGCCTCCAGCAAACGAGCCTCGGAACCGGGCGCCACCCACGACCAATCGGCCAGGTTCCCGTCGTGTTCGGCAATGTGGCGGTCGGTAGGGATGTAACCGGTGGCGCCTTCGCCATAGCCCGCAACCAGCACGAAGCTATCCGGCCTGATCCGCTGTGCCGCGAGCTGGAACTCCACGTAGGACTCGCCCGGCAGCACCAGCCATTGGGCGAGGCCAAAGTCCAGGCAAGGAATTTCGATCTGGTGGCCAGCGTCGGCCCGCTCCCGCCAGCTCAGTCCCATGGCGGCAAGGCACTGCTGGAACGGCTGGGAATTCGTAGCGACAGACTGCTCCAACTCGGGAACCGTGAATCCCGGACCGGCACGAGGTTCGAGCCGGACACGCTGGACACGGAAATCCGCTCGCGTCAGCGGCACACGCCGAGTGGCGGTCCAGGCCTTCGTCATGTCTTGTCGCAGCCGTTCAGCCAGCGCGGGCCGATTCGTGGCGGCGCCGTCGTTGTATTTGCCGGCGGTCACGTTCCCGGCGGAGCCGGTGACGTAGATCTGCTTCACCGCGGGCAGGTCCTGCTGACGGAGGCGCCGGGCCAGGCCGGGAAAGTCCGCTGAGACTTCGCCCTGTCCGTAGTAGCTCATCGGGTGAACCGCGTAGGCGCTGACGGCGGCAAGAGGGGTGTCGCCCTGCCAGAAACTGAGGGTCTTCAACCAGGGATCGATGAGGTTCTCCGGGGCCGAGGCGGCGACGGGGTTGCGGGTGCTGCTGGTCCGGTCAAAGCGAACAGAACCATCGACCGTCAGATAACGGCGGTTGGAGGCGATTCGCTCGACCTGCGCCGCGCCTAATCCCAGGTGCGTCACCGATCGCGCTGAGGGCAGGCTCTCGCGGAGCGCCTTCGCCACGCGTTGCACCGCGATCTCGTGGAACGCCGGATCGCACACTGTTCCCTGCGCATTGCGCCGCCGCAAAATTCGCTCCGCCGCCAGGTCCGCCACTGGCGCGTCGTGCTGGTGCACCGTGCTCACCATGACCCGCTCCGGGTCCGTGCCGGCGGCTTCCGCCAGCACCCGTTGCCACCGCTCGAACGCCTCGTTCCGGATTTCGCACCAGTCCACCGCCACGAACACCACCGGCTTACCAACACCGAACAACACCAGGCCATGCGCCTCCAACGGGTCGGCGACGCTTTTAGAGAGCCAGGCTCCGCCCATCATGCCATGGCCCGCCGGCACGGTCACATCAGCGGAGAAGGTTGCCAGGCGGCAAGCAGGCGAAGGCTCGGCCGCGGGACAGAATTCCTGGCCGCCCGACAGTGTTGCTCCGAGCAGCAGAGATATGGCTGCCGGCCGCCAGGAGTGAGTGATCCGTCGACCCGAGGACATATTGCGGCCCGGCACTACGGGCGCTTACGCAGGATCTTTTGGGCGTTTCCGCTGTAAACTTTTCGCAGGATCTTGTCGTTCAGCGCGAGCCCGTGCAGCGGCCAGTGATAGGTGAAGAGGTTCCAGTCATAGAAATGCTCGTCAGCCGTTTCGAGGATGCGGAACGTGGTCAGATACATTTGCCGGTCGCGTCCCATGTCCGTGCCATAGACGAGGCGGTCCTGGTATTTCTGGTAGAATTTGCCCGCAGCGCGAGGGACGGGGGCCGTTTCCGCGTAGCGAGCGCTGATATCGGCATAGAGGTTGGGATATTTGTCGAAGAGTGCGCCGAGCTTCGAAAGGTCATAGCAGCAATTGGCGAGGTGGCAGGCGACGAAAGTCGTGCGGGGGTGTTTTTTCACGGCGCGCTCCAGGGTGCCAAGCAGCTCCGCGTGAGACAGGATGTTGGTTTGGTTATCCAGGCGCCACGAGTAGGCATTCATCAGGCCGTCGTTGAATTTGTCCATCGGCTCGTACATCCACATGGGGTCGGCCACGTGGATGCTGACCGGCATGCCGAGTTCGGCGCATTTGTCCAGCAGCGGGTCCATCCGTGAATCGTCGAAGTGCATGCCCCAGGCGGCCGGTTGGGTGAAAAACATGCCTTTGCCCTTGTCACCCATTTCGCCGACGCCCTCCGCGCCCGCTTTGAAACAGCGCTCCAGTTCGGCCACGGCCGCCGGCCCGTAGCCGGGCTGGTCGTAGCCGGTGTAATCGAAACCGCACCAGACCGAGAACCGGCCCGGATATTTCTTGTAGCGGGCGATAACGCTATCCAGCTCCCGGCCGTGGGCCTGGGAGAGCACCACCGTCTTCTTGATATTCAGTTCATCCATGATGCGCACCCATTCGGCGATTTCGGCGTCGGTTTTGGCGTAATCGTGCGCGTGCATGTCGACGACGGGGAACCGGGCCTTGGCCGGTTTTGTCTGCGGAGTGTTGTAGATGGAGCGCGGGCGATAATCTTTCAGCAACAACTGCTCGGGCCCGGCTTCCTGGGCGGCATAGATTGTCGGGGCAAGCGCGAGAATAATCAGGCAGGCTAGGCGAGGGTGCGGACTCATGAACCGCAGCTTGCACGCGCCAAGCCGCGATTGTCAATCGTCGTCGGGGCGCAGTCAGCAGTTCTCATTCTGGGATTGTGGTGTGGGCGTCTCGCCCGCAGGTTCAGTTGGCGTCCCGCCGACCGAGGCTAAAAGGGGCGGGGACGCCCCAGGAACTCGCGGGCGAGACGCCCACGCCACGCCAAAATGAGAATTGCTGGGGCGCAGTTAGCCGGTCGATCCTGGCAGGTGGCCCCGCGCCGGCAGCCCAACCGGGCCCGGGCGACGGCCTCGCCAGGTTATTGGTCTTTCATCCAGACCATCGAACCGGGCTCACGGGCGCCGCCGCGGAACCTTCCGGGACCGGGCGCGGCGCCAGCGCTCGGTGCGTTTGTGCGGGGGCCCGCTTTTCCCGAGCCAATTCCCGTGCTGGCACTGCCCGAATAATCGATCGTCGAATCGCCAGCCGTCTCGGGCCGCACGGTGCGCCCCGCTTCGGCGGAGCGGTTTTGCCGGGCGTAGTAGGGAATCGCCAGCATCGGGCTGCCGTCGGCCCATTTGCCCGTGATGGCCGTCACCCCCTGCAAGAGGTCCTGGCGCCGTTCCGCGCCGAGGGTTTGCGTTCCCAGCGCCCTGTTGAGGTCCGGTTGGTCCGCGCGTTCGACGCTGTAGACCAAAGGCCCGTAGCGCAGAGCAACCCGGCCGCGATCTGCTTCGATTTTCTGGTCGGCTTTGATGCGCTGCACTTGCATGGGCAGTTCCAGTTCGATCCGGTCACCGGCCTTCCAGTCGCGCGTAATTGCCGCGTAACCGTTTTCGATCTTCGGCGTCACTGTCGTGCCGTTGACGGAGATCGATTTGAGGCCACTGACCTCTGGCGTGGAGGTGTACAACTCGCTCGTCTGGCGGTTCGGCACGCGGAGAAACACCGAAAACCGCCTGGGCTCCCGGGGATTAACGGTGAGGTCCACTTTTCCGTTCCAGGGGTAATCCGTTTTCTGAACCATTTCGACGTCGGTGCCAGCGACGTTCTCGACGTTGATCGTGCTGCCCAGGTAAAGGTTCACGTAGAGGCCGTCCTGGCTTTTAACGTAGGTCCACGTCGGGATCATCAAAAGGGTGCGGGGTATGTTTCCCACGCAACAGGGACAGGCGTGCCAGGCCGTGCGCCGGCCATCGATGAGCGGATTGGTATAGTTGAACACCGTGCCGTCCAGGTCCGTCGCGCCCAGCAGCGCGTTGTAAATTGTCTCCTCGTAGAGGTCGGCATATTTCGCGTCGTGCCAGGCGAGGTTCAGTTTGTATTGGAAGAAAATCAGGCCGCAGCTCGAACAGGACTCGCAATAGGCCTGGTTGCGGAGCGAGTAATTCGGGCCAAAGCCTTCGGAGGTTTCACCGCTGCCTACGCCGCCGGTGACGTAGTATTTTTTGTTGACCAGGTTGTCCCAGAGCGACATCACCGCGCTTTCGTAATCGACGTCGCCGGTTTCGGCGGCCACATCCGCCATGGCGGAATAACTGTACACTGCGCGCACGGCGTGGCCCACGGCTTCGTACTGCTGCTGCACCGGCACATGGCTCTGGTCGTACTCGCTGCCGTCGCGGCGGCAGTCCAGGAGGAACTTCGCCAGCCGTATGTAAGCGTCGCCACGGCCGTTGCCTTCCATGTCGTTCACAAACCGGCCGAAGCGAACCAGTGCCTGCTCCATTTCCTGGTGCCCGTCATACCATTCTTTCTTGCCCGGCCCGATGTTGGCGACCCAGCAATCGGCGAGCTTCTTGGCCGCATCGTAAAGCCTCCTATCCTGGCCTTTTGTCAGCGTGTAATGATTGATCGCGGACTCGATAAAATAGCCGGCGACGTAGCCTTCATGATCGCCCCGGTGGCGCGGCGACCAGCGGTCCGGCCACTGCGCCCGGTCCGCGAGAGTGTACGCGGTCTGCAGGTAGCCGTCGGGCTCCTGGGCGGCCAGGATCTTCGGGATCCAGTCTTCGAGGGTCGCCTTCATTGTCTGCCGTGCTTTGATCATCTCCGCATCCCCCTGCGGATCGACCATCAGCGCGATACACATTGACTCCACGGTTTGGTGCACCCAGGCGTTGGCGAACACGTAGCCTTTGTGCGCCCCATGCGGTTCTCCCCGGAGCGCTTTGGCCGCTTCGACAAAATTGTCGATCCCCCCCTGTCCCTGGGTCAGGTTGGTTCGGTTAATCTGGTCGATGCAATGCGGAATCCAGTTCGCGATGAGCGCCTTCGCCCGCGCGTTCCAAAGCGGGCTGTCGACTTTGTAGTTCGTGGTGTAAACAACGTCCAGGCGCCGGGCGGGAGGCGGCGTCTCAGCCTTGACCGTCAATGTGGATGATGCGCTCAGCGGTTGTTCGCCGGCGGTCAGTTTCAACACGTAAATTCCCGGAGCCGAGAATGTCGCGGTCGTCTCCGCGTGGCTCGCATTTTCAAACCGGACGTCGCCGGGGCCGGATTCTTTGCTCCACAGCAACTTGATGGCACCAGCCCTCTTGAGCGTTTTCACTTTCCCCGACAGATAGGTTTTCCCGCCCAGCATCACGACGCGGTCCACGCCCGCGACGACGGATGGCGGGAAGTCCGGCGACTTGCCGGAGTCGTAGACCTTCCATTCGAGCAGGCCGGTCGAGTAGCTGCCGTCGGAATCAATCTCGAGTCGCAGCCGGGACGTGCGTACTTCGTCGAAGGTCGTCGTATTGAACTGGTCACCCGCCACACCCAGGCCAGCGGCGTGCGTCACCGGCACGAATTGGGCTCCGTCCCAATAGAGCAGCCGACAGGTTTTGGGCAGCCGGACTCCCTGGCGGTCGTCCCACCAATAAACCGCGGTCTCTTTGGTGCTGATTGGCTGGCTCCAGTCGTACTGCACCCACTGGGTGCCCGTGCGCGGCCAGTTGCCGTACGAGCCCGGCCCGCGCTGGCGCGAATTGCGGGGATTGTTGTCGTCGTTCAGCGCGCTCACGGAAGTGTCACCGGAAACATAGGAGCTGGAGGGCGTGGCGACCACCGCCAGGTTCACGCGCTGTTCCGGGGCGGGCGCCGCCGTTTCCTGAGCGACGGCTGTTTGAAGCGGCACAACCGCCGCCGCAATCCAAAGCGAACAGGCAAATGTCGAGGTCTGTGTCTTCATAACTAATCTCTCCGTGTTCAATAGCATTTACTGCCCCCCGATCAATCTGGTAATTGCTGGAGTCGACAGATGAAAACGGCATCCAAAACAGCGTGTCGGGGTCTGGCGTGTCGCACCGTGTCCCTGGTTTTCGCCGGTGATTCTCTCCCACTCCCGACGCCGCGGCAACTGACGTGGCAACGTCTCGAGTTCATGGCTTTCGCCCACTTCAAGAAGTAATCAAAACATGAGGCTCATAAGTTTTTACCGCCGAGCGGGACTGTTCGTTCTAATCTCCGCGCTTTGCTTCAGCGAAGGTTTTTGCGGGGAGGATCCGGCGAACTGGCCAAACTGGCGCGGTCCGCGTGACGAGGGAAGCACCACGCAGGGCACTTACCCGGTGAAATGGGACGCCACGAATGTGCTCTGGAAAGCGCCCTTGCCGGGTAAAGGCTGTTCCACGCCCGTGGTTTGGGACAAGCGGATCTTTGTGACCGCGCCGATCGACGGGCAGGACGGCGCGCTGGGATTTGACTGGAACGGCAAAGCGCTCTGGCAGCGGACGTTTGGAGCCGAGAAGGCGGGCAAGCGCCAGAACAGCTCGGGCTGCAACCCCTCTCCAACAACCGATGGCCAGAGTGTGTTCGTTTACTTCAAGAGCGGGACTCTGGCTGCGCTGGACTTCGACGGCAAGACGCGCTGGCAGACCAACCTGGTGACCGGGTTCGGCCCGGAATCACTGTTCTGGGACCAGGGCACCTCCCCAGTTTTAACACGCGACGCGGTTGTAGTCGCGCGAATGCACCATGGCGATTCGTGGCTAGCGGCGTTCGACAAGGCGAGCGGTCAACTCCGGTGGAAAGTCGCGCGCAACTACGAAACCGCGGTCGAGGGCGACAACAGCTACACCACGCCTCTCGTGATCGGCCCGCCCGGGAAACAGGTCATATTGGTTTGGGGTGGCGAGCACCTGACGGCTCACAGCGCGGTCGATGGCCAGCTCGTTTGGTCCTGCGCCGACTTTAACCCCCGGGGAATGAGTTATTGGCCGACTGTCGCTTCTCCGATCGTGTCCGAAAACGTTGTCGTGGTGGCGTACGGCCGCGCTGACCGCGATCAACCGCGGCTGCACGGCATCAAACTGGGCGGCACCGGTGATGTCACCGCCACTCACCGCGCCTGGCTGCGCGAAGACTTTGGCACGTTCGTGCCTACACCGGTGGTGTACGAAGGGAAGGTATATGTGCTGCGCGATCATGGCGAGGTCGAGTGCCTTGACCCGGCCACCGGCAAGACGGTTTGGCGCGATGACTTTCCGCGGACGAAGACCAGCTACTATGCGTCACCCGTAATCGCGGCCGGCAAGCTCTATGCCGCCCGTGAGGACGGCGTTATCTTCGTCGCCCAGATAACAGGCAAGTTCCAAGTGCTGGCCGAAAACAAGATGGGAGAGCAGGTGATCGGTTCTCCGGTGGCCGTCGCCAATCGTCTGCTCATCCGCGGCGAACGCAACCTCTTCTGCATCGAATGAAGGACCTAACGGGAATATTTCATAGCAACTGTAGGCGCCGACGTAAGGCGAAAAGAACCGAGTCTGCCAGCGTTTCGCCTTACGTCGGCGCCTACAATCTGTACCGCGTTGGTGCGGTCTGTAGAATAACCCGGCTAACGACAGCTTTCGTCGGCCTGGCAGTGTTTGCTGTCTGGATTGACCGGGCCGTGGCACAAACGCCGCCAGCCACCGTTAAGGAAGGTCGGGCGCCCGAAGCGCGTTCGCAATTGACCTACCCATTTTCCGCCATCGTGCCTACTGACCAATGGCGTCTGACTTCCGACGGAGACCGTGGCAGCAGCCGCCTTGAAGGGGCGCGGCTGACGCTCGACTTTTCCAGGGGAGCACGCTCCCTCGGCGTCGGATTCCCCGACCGCACCCTGCCGGGGGCGATTGACCGAATCCGGATCAAAGTGAGCGGAGAACCGAAAGAAGACGAGGCGCATTTGTTCTTGCGCACGCATTTCATGACTTTCCACAAGCGGCTTGGCCGCCTGGCCGGCGGCGAACAGGAGCTCGTTACTGACGGCCCGCCGGGCGCCGGCTGGGAATGGCATGGCGGCGAGAACGACGGGAAGATCCATGGTCCGCTGCGCCTGGCCGAGCTGCGCTTCGAGGCGAACGACGCCAAAGGCAACGGTTCTTTGGAGATCTCGCGCATCGAGTTTGAAGCCCATAGCCCCGCCGACCGCCAGGTGTTGATGACCGCACGCACATCCAATCAGTCCGACCCGGTCCAATTCGACTGCGATCTGCGCGCATTCTCGGACCGCGCCGTCGCTGGCACGTTGCGGTGGACAATCAAAACGTGGGATGGGGCCGCGCTGGCGAGCGGTGAGCGCCAGATTGAGTTGCAGCCAAATTTAGTGGCCAAGACGATTTCCGTCCCGAGTCCTTCGCGTCCCGCCGGCTGCCGATTTCTTGAGGCCGAGTTCCAATTCGAGGCGGCGGGACAAAAAGTTGTTCCCGTCCAGGCTTATTGGCTGGCCGCGCTGGAAAGCCAGCCGGATTTCGCGCTCAGGCCCGACTCGGCTTTCGGCATGGGGGTCTACCTGGGCCGGTTCGGCGACGCCGAGATGGAAAAGGTGGCGCGCCTGGCCGGCGAGGCCGGTGTGAAGTGGTCCCGCGAGGATTTTTCCTGGCAGCGGATCGAACCCCGCCGCGGCGAGTTCCACTGGGACTACTACGACCGGCTGCTGGAGCGTGCCCACCGCTACGGCATCACGGTCTATGCAATTGTCGGCTACTGGACCGATTGGACCAAACCCTATACGCCGGAGGGCGTTGAGGATTACGTGCGGTTCGTGCGCGCGCTCGTGGCACACTACAAGGATCGGATCCACCAGTGGGAAATCTGGAACGAACCGAACATCTTCTTCTGGCAAGGCCCGAAAGAACTCTACGCGGAGTTGCTGACCAAAAGCTTTCTCGCGATCAAGGAAACGGACCCGCAGGCCCAGGTCCTCGGCATTTCCACCGCCGGCATCGACTTCAAGTTCATCGACCAGATGCTGGCCAAACACGCTCCGTTCGATGTGCTGACCATTCACCCCTATCGGCGTTTGCTCAGCGAGGGTGAATTCATTGCCGATCTCAAAAAGGCCTCCAACCAGGTGAAGCTTGCTGACGGAACGCGGCGGCCGGTGTGGATCACGGAGATGGGCTGGGCGACGCACGTGCCGCACCATGTGCTGAAGCAGGACTTCGAGGCCAACACGCAGCGCGCGCAGGCCGAACTCATCGCGCGCACTTATCTCAGCACCATCATCTCTGGCGTCGAGCCGCGCACATTCTGGTATGACTTCCGCAACGACGGTGACGACCCGGTTTACTTCGAGCACAACATGGGCATCGTGCAGCGCGATGGCCGACCCAAACCCGCTTACATCGCCTTCGCCACCATGGCGCGCTTGCTCAACGAGATGCGTTTCGTCGGCGCGCGAGACGATTGGCCCGGAGTATACTCATGCGAATTTACGTCAACGGGCAGCGGCGGCGGCCGCGTGCTCGCGCTTTGGCGCACCGGCTCGGACGGGGAGATAGAAATACCGCTGCCGTCGGGAAAAGCTGTCTGGATGAACACGGTGGGCGAAAGACGTCCGGTCTCCGCAACGGGAGGAAAGTGCAAGCTTGCACTCCGGAGCAACTCACCAGGGTATCTGCTTCTTCCCCGTTCATCGCAATAAAGGGCAGGTTAATATCAAGCGCTGTCGTCCGGCGGCTTCCGGTTCCAGAGACGACAGCGCCAGGGGGTGAGGCGGGCGATGTTGCGCGAAGCGTATGGAGTGCGTCCAGCTCGCTGGCGCTTTGGGTTGGCAGTAGCGCGTCCGAAAGCCGGCGGCGCTTTTGAACGGCCGCCGCGCGCACGAAAGCGGGAGCAAGCTCCGCGCACTCCATACGCTTCGCGCGGTTCGACCGCTGCTGCGGAACCCGTCGCCTCCAACTCCTGTCCGAGCTATCTTGCGTGGAGTTTATCCTTAGCCACATCCAAAGAACCCATGACGCACCAGAAACATCAGAGGATTCCCTGTTAACGGTGCGCGGTCTGCAGGCATCTTTGTACCCGTCTGCCACGATCCCGCCCTCAACGATGTGACACACCGCACTTGTTAACCCGGCCGGGACGAATAAGCTGCCGGAATATTATGAACGATAACTCACCCGCGTCCTGGAACGCCGAGGCCATCCTCTCGCTGGGGCGGAACTATCAAGGCGCCGCGGTGCTGGTGGCGGCCGCTGAGTTGGACCTCTTCACGCCGCTGGCCGCGTCACCGCGGAGCGCGGCGGAACTGGCGGCGGTCGTTGGGGCGGATTTGCGCGGCCTGACGGTTCTCATGGATGCGCTGGTCGCACTGCGAGTGCTCTCGAAGTCGGGAGATCGGTATGCGCCGGCGCCGGGAATCAACGAGTTGGCGACGCCGACCGGATCGCAAACCGTGCTGGCGATGCTCCAGCACCAGGCGAACTGCCTGCGGCGATGGGCGCAGGTGGCGCAAGTGGTTAAGACTGGCCGACCGGCTCAACACATCCCGAGCGTGCGGGGCGAGTCGGGCGACCAGGAGTCGTTCATCGGCGCCATGCACAATGTCTCGGCGCCGATGGCGGATGGCGTCATCCAAGCGATCCAACCGTTGAAGTTCGAGCATCTGCTGGACATCGGCGGCGCCTCGGGCACGTGGACGATGGCCTTTCTGCGCGCGTGCCTGACCGGCCGCGCGACTCTGTTCGACCTGCCGCCAGTTATCACGCTGGCGCGGAAACGTCTCAGCGAAAGCGGTTTTGCGGAACGCGTCACGCTGGTGCCCGGCGATTTCCTGACCGATCCACTGCCGGGCGGCACCGACCTGGCCTGGGTGAGCGCCATTGTGCACCAAAACTCTCGCGAACAGAACCGGGCGCTATTCGCCAAAGTGTTCGGAGCTTTGGTGCCGGGAGGACGCATCGCGATCCGGGATGTCGTCATGGATGTTACCCGGACCCGACCCGCCGCCGGGGCGCTCTTTGCCGTCAACATGCTCGTGGCCACCGAAAGCGGTGGGACGTTCACGTTCGACGAGTTGCGTGAGGATCTGGAGTCGGCCGGCTTTGCGCACGCCGACCTCACCCGCGACGACGAAGGGATGAATTCCATCGTGGTAGCGTCAAAACCTGCGTCGCGCTGACCGATGGATTCCTTGGACAACTCAAACCTATGAAAAGGACCAACACACACACGAGCGGCGTCGCCTTGACTCACCTGCGGAGCCGGGCTTCAGATTATGCCCGGCCCCGGAGTCCAAAGCCTGCCGAACGCTGCCGCCTCTTCCTGGCGGCGCTGCCGCTATTCATCGGCCTGGCATGTCCTCGCGAATCTTTGTCGCAGACCAACGGATCGGCCTCGCCATGGGACATGACCACACTTTCAGTTGCGCCGAAGTGGACGGTTCTGGAGCGCCCGAAAGCCGACGGGTTGAAAGCGATCAGTTATCCGGGCCTGCACTTTCGCGGAAAACCGACCCGTGTGTTTGCCTGGCTCGGGGTGCCCAAAGTTGCGGCTGGCGAAAAAGTGCCGGCAATGGTCCTCATTCACGGCGGGGGCGGAACGGCGTTTGACGAATGGGTCCGACTCTGGGTCGAACGCGGTTACGCGGCAATTGCGATGGACACTTGTGGCCAGGTGCCGGTAGGAAACTACGGCGGCTGGTTTCACGATGATCAGGGGGGACCGCCCGGTTGGGGCGGCCTTGACCAGATCAAATGGCCGCGTGAGGACCAATGGACTTGTCATGCGGTGGCGGATGTCATCCTGGCCCATTCGTTGATCCGCTCGTTGCCGGAAGTGGATCTCGAGCGCACCGGGGTCACCGGTGTTTCCTGGGGCGGTTACCTGACCTGTATCGTCGCCGGCGTGGATCGGCGATTCAAGCTGGCGGTCCCGGTTTACGGCTGCGGCTTTTATCGCGACACGATTTTCGCCGGCGAATTGGCCAAGATCAGCGCGGAAGATGCCGAGCGCTGGATGGCGTGGTGGGATCCGTCGGTTTACCTGGGCAACGCGGAAATGCCCATGCTCTGGGTGACCGGCAGCAACGATTTCGCGTATACCTTGAATGCGTTGCAGTCTTCGTATCGTCTGCCCAAAGGGCCTCGCCAGCTCTGCATCCGCCTCCGCATGCCTCACGCGCACGGAGGTCCGGGCGAGAAGCCGGAGGAAATTCGCGTCTTCGCCGACAGCATCCTCAAAGGTGGAGTAGCGCTCCCGGCGATCACCGCCTCAGGGCGGGACAGGACGAATATTTGGGCCACTTATGCCGCCAAGGTCCCGGTCGTCAAAGCCGAACTGAACTTCACGAAAGACACCGGCCGATGGCAGGATCGGAAATGGGAATCAATCCCGGCAAGCCTGACGGATAGCCGGGCGACAGCGGCTCTGCCGGAAGGGACCCGGGTTTATTACCTCAACCTCTTTGACGAGCGCGGCTGTGCTGTAAGCACTGAACACGAGGAATGCGAATCATAATGCGATTTCCGGTCGGTTCAATTACGCTGGCGTCAGAAAGGCTCATCGAAGAGCGCCCACGAAAATGAAGACACCCATTCCCCGACTCGCCCGGACGGTTTTGCTCGCCGGCGCCATTCTGGCCGCCGGTTGGTGCCGGGCCGAGGAGAACAATCAAATCCTGTTCCTCCACCTCAGGCTCAAAGGGGACGCAATCGCCCTCGTGAGTTCCGCGGTCAAACCGGGCCGGTTGAAAACACCGGTTGCGCCTGACAAAACGGGAGGGCTCGAGCTGGAGTTGATGTCCACCAACAGAGCAAAACTTTGGAGCGACGTGATACACGATCCGACGGTCCGTCGGTTCGAATACGAAGATCCGGACCGTCCCGGTGAGCTCAAAGTCAAAGAAGTCAAAGTCACCGAAATCGAGTTCACCGTGCGCGTGCCCTATCACGAGGACGGGGGCGAGCTAAAAGTGTATCGCCTGGAACGCCAGGCGACGCGGGCGGAGGCCGCGGTTTCAGGCCGCGCCAAGAAACTGCTGGGGAGCATTAAGATCCCGCAACCAAAGGCCACGCCGTGACTCTCTTACGTCGCTGCATTCTTGGCGTGGCGCTGTTGGGCCTGGTGCCGGGCGCGCGACCGCAGGGAATCCTGTCCCAGATCCTCACCAACGGTCCAACGGCTAAGCGCATCAACATCGTTTTTCTCTCTGAAGGCTACTTGCCGAGCCAGACTAACCAGTTCGCATCCGATGTCGGCCGCGCGCTGGCGGGGATGATTCGCACGCCACCGTTCGACGCCTACAGCAACTATTTTAACGCGTTCACCATCTTCGTGCCTTCGGTCGAGGCCGGCTCCGACCATCCTTCCACCGGCGTTTTCAAGGACACCTACTTCAACAGCAGCTACGACAGCTACGGTATTGCCAGACTCATCACCATCCCTCCGAACGACCGGGACGGCACTTACGCGAACGGCCAGGGTAAAGTCAACCTGCTGCTGCAAAACCTGATGCCGGAGTACGACCTGAGCGTGCTCATCGTCAACGACGCCCAATACGGAGGGTCCGGCGGCAGCCCGTTGATCGCATCCGTGAACGCCTCCTCGGCCGAAATCGCCACCCACGAACTGGGTCACACCTATTCCGGGCTCGGGGATGAATACGACGCTGCGTATCCCGGATATCCCGACACCGAGGAGCCCAACACAACGCGCCAGACCAACCGCACTCTGATCAAGTGGACGACCTGGATATTGCCGAGCACGCCCGTTCCCACGCCCGAAACCCCCGCCTACGCCGCACTCGTCGGGCTGTTCGAAGGCGCGCATTACCATGCCACCGCCTGGTACCGCCCCAAGCTCGACTGTAAAATGAACCACTTGGGCGTCCCGTTTTGCGAGATTTGCTCCGAAGCCCTCGTAAAGTCTACCTACCACCTGGTTCACCCCATCGAATCAAATTCTCCCTCGACCAACGCCGTCATCAACCTGATCGACCCCCAGACCGGCACGTTCGCCATCGAGCGCCCGCGGCCCGCCACTTACGACCTGAGTGTGCAGTGGTTCACTAACAACATTGCCGTACCCGGCGCCACCAATGGTCAATTCACCATCGCTGCTTCAGCGTTGCCCAGCGGCACCAACCTGGTGAAGGTTGAAGTAAGCGACCCCACAACCAAGGTCCGCAACGATCCGCTCCAGGTGCTCAAAGACAGTCGCACCTGGCGCGTCAATGTTCAGTTGCGGCCGGTGTTGGGAGCGTTGCGCGCGCAAGACAAAATCGTTCTTTCCTGGCCTGCTTCTTCCTCGGGGTTTGTCCTCGAGTCCAAGACCGGTTTAGACCCCGGAACCCCGTGGTCTCCGACCGGGTTGTCTCCGGTCCTCGTCGGCAATCGGCTGACCGTCACAAACCTTATCGGCACCGGGAGTGAGTATTACCGCCTGCGCCAGCAATAATCACGCGCTTTGGGCTTGCTTCCATTGCTACGCTTGGTGGATACCGGGCGGGTGATGATCAGGCGATTCATCAGGAATGTCTTTGTCGCAGCGGTTTTGTTTCCGACCGCGTCCTATGGCGTAGCTGCCGAGAGCAAACTCGAGTTGAGGTTGCCCGTCGCCAAGCCCGAGGTTTTTGAGCGAGTGGAAATATCGGTCTCGGGGATGCCCTCCGCGACGAATCCGTTCGATCCCGAGATGGTCACGTTGGACCTGGAGGTTATGCCTCCGTCCGGGAAGGTGGTTCGTGTGCCCGGTTTTTTCGGCCGGGAGTTTAGTCGCAAGTTAGAGGGCAACCGCGAGGTGCTCTCGCCGCAGGGCGATGGGGGCTGGCGCCTGCGCTGGCTTCCACTCGAGCCCGGACCGCACAAATTGGTCGCTACCGCGTCCCTCGACGGCCGGCCGGTGGGGCGAGGAGAAGCAGTCATGGAAGTCACCGCGGGCAAGCGCCGTGGGTTAGCCCGCGTCGAGCCGAAACAGAAACGCTATTTCTGCCTGGATGATGGCACGCCGCTCTTCCTAAACGGCCTGTGCGTCTGCTGGCATGGCAGCCGGGGCACCTACGATTACGACGACTGGCTCGAGGGCTGCCAGAAAGCGGGCATCAACTACATCCGAATCTGGATGTGGCACCAGGCTTTCGGGCTCGAGTGGGACCGCCAGGACAAGCTTCGCTACCGCCAGGACAACGCATGGCAGCTCGATCGCGTCCTCGCCGAGGCCGAGCGCCGCGGCATCTTCGTCATGCTCTGTTTCGACTATCACGGCATCTTTGAGGTCAAGCCAGATTTCTGGGGCGGCAACAACTTCTGGCCCCGCCATCCCTACAATGCGACCAATGGCGGCCCCTGCCAGGTCCAGAACGATTTCTTCACCAACGCCGAGGCCCGGAAGCTGTATGAGAAACGACTGCGATACCTGGTGGCTCGCTGGTCGGCGTTTCGCAACATTTTCGCCTGGGAATTCTTCAATGAAATTGACAACGAATACGCCTACCTGAAACACAACGACGTGGTGGCCTGGCATCGCGATATGGGCCGTCACCTGCGATCGATCGATCCCTACCGGCATCTCATCTCCTCGAGCTTCACGGGCGGGAGCGAGAAACCCGACCTGTTTGCGCTCCCGGAAATGGACTTCTGCCAGTACCACTCGTACAACGAGAAGCACCCAGCGCAGATGATGGCCCAGAAGACCGCGCGCTTCTTCGAGAAATACCAAAAGCCTTTCTTTGTGAGCGAGTACGGCACCGACTGGAAGGGCTGGAAGCCCGACACCGACCCGCATTTTCGCGCGCTGCACCAGGCTATCTGGAGCGGAGCTTTTACCGGCGCCGCCGGCACCGGCATGACCTGGTGGTGGGAAAGCATCCACTCCGCCAACCTCTACCACCACTGGTCGGCGCTCGCCGCTTTCCTCCAAGGCTCGGGCACCGGCCGCTCCGACTTGCGCCCCGCGCGCTTCGAGCAAACAGATGCTCCGGTGCTGCCCTTCGGCGTCGCGTCGCGCGAACACGCGTTGGTCTGGCTGCTGGACCGTGCCTGCGACTGGCCGGACGGGGCCATGACCCCAAATCCGCCTCCAGTTTCCGGCGCGAAGGTGGCATTGACGGGGCTCGACGATGGTCCCTGGGCGGTCGAGTGGTGGGACACTCTCTCCGGAAAACGCGTGGCAGCCAGCGAAACCACCGTGTCTGGAAGGTCGCTTCAGCTTGAACCGCCGTCGTTCCAGACGGACATCGCGGCGCGGTTGAAGAAGAAATGATTTACGCTGCCGATCCCCTGAGGCCGGGAAGCGGTTGAGTTCGGGGCGGCAGGTCTTTGCCTGAACCGATCCACTCTTTGGCGGCCTCCAACGCGGCATCCCGGCCTTCGCGCAGGTCTTTCAAAGTCGGGGCCGAGTAGATGTGGGGAGGAATGCCATGACCTTCGAAGACGACGCCGTTTACCCGGAGGCCCAGGGCCCGCGAAATCGCGACGCGAGTGCCATCCGGGAGGTTGACAGCGGTTGGCCCGCCGCCGGCGCCGTTGGTGGGCATGCCCACCAGCAACACGCGCCCCATTGCCTCGATGCCGGACACGAAATGTTCGCAGGCGCTCGCGCACGCTTCGTCGATGAGCACGGCGACGCGCCCCGGGAAGGCCCAGGGGCCGCGCGGTTGAACCCAGCCGATGGTCCGGTCGTATTGATCCGTGCCGCGTTTCCGCCAGAAATCGATGCTGCTCACCACCGCGTTGGTTATTAGCCGGCCATTTACCACGTCCGCCAATTGGTCGTTTCCACCGCCATTGCCCCGCACATCAATGATGATGCCTCGGGTCGCTTTGAATTTTTCCAGAGCCTGGTCGAACTGTTCCGGGATCGCGTTGTCGGTCCACCGGCTGATGCGGATGCAACCAATCGACTCGCCTAATGAGTGAGCGGACATCGCCGGTTCCCGCCAGAAATCCGGTTTGGATTCACGGCGCAGGGCCACACGGCGGACCTGGCCGTTGGCCTCTTCGACGCTGACGGTCACGGTCGTGCCGGGCGGACCGCGGAGCAACGAGCCACAGGCCTCGCGCACACGTCCACGGTCGGTCGAGTTGCACACCCGCTTCATTTGCTCCGCCAGACAGTCTTCGACGGGCCGGTCTGCGACCGAGACGATGACTTCGCCGGCCACGAGCGTGGTCGATGGGTGAGCCCGGATCACCGCCACTTTGTCTTCCACCTTGTTGAGCATCACCGGGGGCGATTCCAGCGTCGGTTGGCCGGGGTAGCTAATAATGCGGGTGTGGGTATCTTTCAGGGAGGCCATCTGTTCCAGGAGAATGTCGTAGACTTCCTGGTCGTTCCTGGCTTCGCGCGCCCGTTTAATTGCCGGTTCAATCCACTCGCGGCCGCGAATGCCCTTATACTCCAGCGCGGGATATATTTCACTCAAGTTCTGCCAGAGCGATTCGACGATCTCGACTCGTTTTTCCGCGGTGAGCGCTTCAGCGCGGGATTCGCCGGCAGCACCCGTTTGGGTTTTGATTGGGGAGATGGTGGGGCGCGGGGTTTCCACTATCCGGGCACTCCCCTCAAGCCGCCCATTGTTGCCGTGCCCTGACAAATCCTTGGCGGTGCCATCGTCAAAGTTCCAATAAGCCACCAGCCCCTTTTCTTTCCCGGTCAAGGGCTTGTTCATCGCGGACTGGATCTCGGCGCCGGAACGCGCCACGTTCCAAACGCGGATCTCGTCGAGCACACCATGGAAAAACTCACCGCCGCTGAATTCCGGGTCACCCTTCCCAATCACCAGGTCCGAATCGTCGATCGTCAGAACGCCGGACTTCGGCTCAGACCTGATTTGGACTCCGTTCACATAGACCGTGACGGTGCGGCCATCATAGGTGCCTGCCAGGTGGTACCATTGGTTGGTTCGAATTTCGGTCTGCGCTGGCAGGACCCCAAGCTCGCTGCCCACGCCCATTTCCACAAGGCGCGGGCCGTCCAAATTCCGGATTCGCAAGAAGAAGTTCTCCGCAGCCGCTTTAACGTTCTTTCGCAGAATCGAATTCACACTGCCGCGAGCGGGGTAAAATGAATACGCCAGGCACCGGGCTTCCAGGGTGATCGCGTTGGAAAGCGTGTGGAAGGAAGCGGAACCAAGAACTTGCAGCCAGGCGTTCTCCCCGTCCAGCGCCAACCCCCGGTTGACGGCCCCTCCGCCCGTTCTTGATGTGCCTGCCGTTTCCTTGGTTTGCGCAGCTACTCCCTGCGCCAGAGACGCGCTGACGATTCCCGCCGCCAATCCCGCGATCAACGCGGGCTTCACGCAAGAATGGATCGAGTTTCTTTTCATACGAAGTTCCTCTGCATTTGCTATCTCCTGTTTCCGTGGCCGTAATTGGTAGTCCCCGTCACCGTCGCGCCGGATTCATGGTCCGTCCCTGGAGCAAAAAGCGGCGGGCCCTGATGCCGGGCGGAACAGGGTCATACTATAATACCCGTAGACTGCGAAAAAGGTTGCGGAAATCCAGCGCCGCCGCCCCGAGCGGACTCAAGTTAAACGTAGAGCCCCCTTTACGGGGCGCTGCGCGGGTGAGGACTGAGGTTCACGGGGAAATCACTCGATAAAAGCGATAAGGTGTCGTGCCCGAGTCGGGGTCAATGATTTCGAGGGGCTGCGTGGCGAGCGTTATGGATTGCCAGTCCGTCCAGTGGATGAGGTCCGTGCTGCGCTGGACCCGGCCGGAACCGCCCGACGGACCCCAGACCTGAACTTTTAATGTGGAGGATGGGACAAAGACCGCGCGCAGAGTATATGGGACGGGGGAGAAAAATTCAGCGGTCAAAGTTCCGTAAACGGAAGCCATCCCGCTACCGGACTCGTGGACGTAGTTTTGGGCTATGGCGTAGAAACTCTGAGGTCCGGCCGAGACGTGGTAAATTCGTGAATGAGAAAAGCACTGCATCCTCACAGCCGCGCTGGGGGACTCAACGCTCACATTTCCGTCGTTAGGCAGCCAGCCCTGCGTATTGCTCGCCGCCAGCACAATCAGGTCTCCAACATCAGAGTCGCAAAACCCATCGAAGTGGACGACGACATCACCGGCAGTCGGCGCCTGCAGGGTAAGGGTTGCAAGGGTCACAGGGCTGCCTCGCAGGTTCACCAGAGTATCGGCTATCCCCGTGCCGGCGAGAAGAGGCGGAGTAGGACTATCGGGCATGAACTCAACCGTCAGGGTGCCGTAGATGGAGGCAGTGCCGGTGCCCGCCGTGTCCACATAGTTCTGGGCGACGGCAAAGAAAGTATGTGACCCAGCGGTCACGGCGTAAACGCGGCTGTGAGAGAAAGTCTGCGAATCCACACTAGCGCTGACGGCTTTGACCGCCACATTGCCGTCGTTAACGCCCCAGTTAGGCGTATCGCTCGCCGCCAGGACGATCCGGTCCCCCACAGACGAAATACACTCGCCGTCGAAGTGCGCGATGACCCTCCCGGAAACGGGCGCCTGGATCGTAACGGTCCCGAGCGTTACCGGAGCTCCGCGGAGGTTAATGCCCGTTTGACTGATCCCTTGCCCATCCACAAAGGCCGAGTTGCCGGATAACGGGAAAAACCTGACTTTCAATGTCCCGTAGATCGACGCCCTCCCGCTCCCGGACTCGTTGACGTAGTTCTGGGCCACGGCGTAAAAGGTATGCGGACCAGCCGACACCTCATACACGCGGCTATGAGAAAAAGACTCCCCATTCACAGTCGCACTGGCTGCCTTGACGGACTCATTGCCGTCATTAGCGCCCCAGTTAGGTGTATCGCTTGCCGCAAGAACGATCCGGTCCCCCACATCGCAGGAGCAGTCGCCATCAAACTGCACCAAGACTCGCCCGGGTTGGGTGAGATTTACCGCCACCTGTCCTACCACAACCGGGCTTCCTCTGACGTTGAGGAAAGTTTCGGATATATTTGCATTCCAGACCGCGGGTTGTGCGCCGCCCACTGAAGGCTTGGGGACCTCGACGCCCACGGCCCGGATGAAGATGTGGCCAGCGTCAGGCGCCCAACCACCAGCGGTGAGAACCTGATTGATTGGTCTCGCTCCACTCAGGTCATCGAGGTTGAACGTATTGGGGGTGCTTCGGTCCCAATAAGTGCCAGTTGCCGTGCCGCTCGTGTCGAGCAAGTACGGATACTTGTCATTGGGTGGAAGTGCGATGACGTTCCGGATGAATACGGCAACCAGGAACATATCACCGGCGTTGAAGGAGACAGGCGTCGTGAGATTAATCTGCTGTAGAAACGCGTTTGTGCCATCGCCCGTGAGGGGAGTAAAAGCCTGAGTATAGACTCGGGTTGCCCCCGCTGCCGGGTTGCCGCCTGGGTCGGTGACCCGGTAGAGCACCACCGACCCCGACGAACCGGGGGTGGTCGTATAAACGCCAAAATCCACGCGGGTGATCCGTTCCGCCCCCGCCAACGCGGTAAAGACGTTACCGAACCAGTTGTCGTGCGGCTCGGTTCCGTCACTTGCATTTACCGGGTAACGAATGCTTCCGTTGTCGAGTTGGTAAGTGGTGGCTGCTGGAACGGCGATGGTGACGAACCCCGTAATGGCAATGCCCAACAAACAAATCCTGGAAACCTTTTCCATATCGCTTTTCCTTTTCATAGAGTCTTCCGTTTCCAGCTAAGGGGCACATGGTAGCCGAAGGCTCGGAGACGTGCCAACACCGAAAAAGGTGTCAGCGGTATCGCCTCAATCTTGAGTCGGAGCGCCGATTTCTAATCGGCTTAAGCGAACCGACGGCCTCCTGTAAGCCGAGTACAACTCGGCGCTCCGACCCAAGACTGAGGGGGGGTACTGGCAGCGATTCAGCGATTCAGACACGGCCCAGGTATTTGCTCGCCACCTCCTCCTTCACCAAACGGCCACTTTGTAGAACCTCTGCGTTACGCCAGGTGGCCTGGTTTCGGTGAACACAGTTTCTTTGCCCTCGCCCTGAAACACCGGACCGTCGGTCCACGGACCATGGGGGTCGGGCGCCGTGCACACCCGGTAAGTCCGGCCGGCCTTCGCAAACCAACGAAGGCTCACCTTTTGTTCGTCGCCGGCGATGCTCACCGCCGGCTTGAACAAGGCTTCCACCAACGCCTTTATCTCGCTGCGCCCAATCTCATGAACGTCCCCAGCAAAGGAAAAGCTGTCGTGCTCGAGGTAATGCAGAGCGATATAGCTGACGTCCACCGACAGATGCGCCTGAGGATTGCAGACCGTCAGGTAACCCATGTTGACGTTGGTGGCGCAAACACCGCAACGCTCCAGGCCGCGCTGGGGAAAATCCAACCGATAAACCCGGACGGCGCTCGGCGTGGTGGGAAGCCCGGCGATCTCGCACGCCACCGCTCGCGCCAAGTCCAAGCCGTCCCGCACCGCGTTGATGTCCTGGTCGGGATTTCCAGGGTCACGACCAAGGCTCGCCTCTTCCGGGTCGGACAGCCAGTCGCCATCCCGGTCCGGCGAAACTGCCAGCAGGTGGCGGTTCGGCTGGCCCTTCAGGACTCCCTGCAGGTGGCGCGGGTCGACCCGCCCTTGCCCGCCCAGAAGTTGCCCGCCGTTCCAACCGAAGCCTCCATGTTCCAGGTAATGAATCGCCATGGTGGGAATGGTGATCGAATCGGCAATCACGGGGTTGATCACTTCCCACAGGCCCATGGTCTGCACCTCGCCGCAACGCGGACAGGTTTCGACGCCATTCATCATCAGCTTCAACACAAATGGCCGGTCGGTCGGCCCATCCTCGCGCCGGTCGACAGCCGGCAAGGTCTCGAGAGCTCTCCGCAGCTCGCGGGCTGTGTCGATGCCGTCAATCAACTGGTCGCCGTCGCTGTCCGGCTTTTCCGGATCGGTTCCGAACGCGGGCTCCTCCCAATCGCGCAAACCGTCCTTGTCGGCATCCGTCCCTGCGGGTTCGGGGACGAGGTGGCCCCGGCCGTCGGTTTTCAAAATAAACTGTAACAACGGCGGACTGATGCGGCCCGAATGAAGGCTGCCCGAGTAAGAGAAGCTGCCATGTTCCAGGAAATGTTTGGCCACGTAGGGAATCTGGAGAGACTGGTTTTCCAGCGGATGACGAATTTCCATGAAACCCATATTCACAGAAGCGCCACACACCGCACAGTTCTCCAGTCCGAAAGCCAGGTTGTGTGTCACATACGCGGTGCTAGTCAAAGGCTCGGACGGCAGAGCATCGACCGCGCTCGAAAGCTGGAGCGCAAGGTCCACGCCGTCGGGCACGCCATTGGTGTTTTCGTCGGAGATTGTCGGGTCGAAACCGAGAATGCGCTCTTCGCTGGCGAGGAGGTAATCGTTGTCGACGTCATCGTACAATGTGAAGGCCGTCACATGGGGATCCAACGGGTCGGCGGCCACCTGCAAGGTCGTTACCGGCAGGACGCCAAGCGCCGCCAGCGAGACGACGGTCGCCAAGCCCGGTCGTAGCCGGGGGACTGACAGTCGTTCCACCAAGTCGGGGATCACGCGCCAGGCCGCGCCTCGCCTCACCACGCGGCACATCTGGTAAATTCGCCAATATTCGGGCAGCAGTTGGGGTGTGACCGCGCAGCCCGGACACGCCCAATGAAACAGGATCCGTTGGTCCCGGCGCCGGAGAGAATTCCTGGCGTAGCCGCGGACGACATAGCTATCCGCGCAACACGGCGGGTAGCCGAACAACCTGCCTTCGAGGCGAACAGTCTCGGGATCATAGCCGATCCCCGAGCCCGCGAATTTTGCCGCGTAAGCCTCCATGTGCTGGTCGGAAGTGCTCAACAGAAGCTCGCGCACGAGCTCGCCGGTTTGCACCGACCGCTCGATCACGCGCGTCTTCAGCCCCAGCCTGCGCAGGCACTCCTCTGTTGCGCTGTTGAACGGCTTTTCCCACCGGCTCAGCGGCTTCAGTCCGTTCCTGGTTAAAAGCGACAGGTAAGCGAGTTCGAATTCGAGACTTTTCAGAACTCCCGCGCCTGGTAAAGCAGGAGGTTTCATACTGTTCAAGGGTCTGTTAAGCAGATTACATCCGATCGGAATCGATTTCAATAGAAAGCAGGAAATCAGCGAGTCATTTCCGAAACAGCACAATTGCTTCGCCATCGATTTCGTAGCGAAGTCCAACCGGGGTCAGAATCGCATCGAGGGCTTCCCGGCATGGCTTGTTCTCGATGGCGACGTTGTTGACCCAGCGCCGGCAGAGCGGGTCGGTTTGTTTTTTGGATTTCTCGAAATCGTATCCCAGCCCGACCTGGGCGGCCAACTTCTGCACGATGTCCTGCACACTGTCTTTTTCTGTGGAGTAGGTCACCTTTCGTTCCAAACGGGAATCGGTTCCGGCGGTTTTTCCCCCGCCACCGTCACCTCCCCAACCTTGGAATGCGCGCCACTCCACATTCAGAATGGCAGGGTTTTTGCCAAAGACCTGCTGAAAAATATCTTCCGGCAACCGGCCGCCGTTGCTGGCTTTCGAGGCGACCAGGCTTCGCCGGCGAAACTCGTCCAATCGTTCCTTCCCGTATTTCTCCTCGAGGAAGAACTGCGCCGCCAACGCATCGTCAAATGCGCTTTTGCCGTGACGGTCGAGTTCTGCCAATGGCCCGACCGGACCCCGAGGCAGCCGTGACTTGAGCTCCTGTTTGAGATCCCGGCCTTCGTGTTCCAAAAGCGCCCGTTCCTGGAAGTAGATGCAGCAGAATTCGCCCGGCCACCAGCTCTGCGCGCGCTCGCCCAGGAACGCGAAGTTGAACAGGTGTGTTTCTTCGTGCAACAGGCTGGTGAGCACAAACGGCAGGTCCCCCAGTTCTCCGGTGCGCATCGCGAGGGACGCCCGGCTGCAGCGGGATCGGCCGCGTTCTTTTGGCACCAGGAAAGCCCGGATGGGGGTCGGTGGTTTCGCCGGACTGCGCCCGTCGAGGAAGACATAAAGGCCGTCAAGCAATCGCCATAACTCCGCAACTTTCTTCCGGTCGGCCGAATCCTGGAAGAGGAGCTCATGGTGGCGGGTCGGGATCATCAGCCATTCCTGGTTTTCCAGGTCCCGTCCTAAATCATCGCCCAACGAACCAATCCGCACCTTGATGGGATCCGGCGGGGCGGCCTTGTTCGGCTGCCAAAGGCGTTGCCAATCGTTCGAGCTTGCATTTGCGGCAGCGACGAATAAGGCGCCCGACAGGAGGACAAGAGGAAGGATTCGGTTCATAGATATTGAAACACCAGGATTCCTATTCGGTTGGGTTTTCACTAGGTTTCTAAGCGTATTGTCTGCGGGCGGGTGGCTTGCTCCGCCGAACGTAATGGCGGTCCTGATGCTCAAGAATGTTGGGTCGGACGGTCTGAGGCAGCTTTCCTTGTGCCTTCACGTACTGAGACGGCCACCCAAACAACGCACCCGCCGATTCCCACCATGAGCAGAGGCAGGAGCAGTAGCCCATAGTGCCTGCAAAACTCACTTAGGCTCACCACGGTCCGCTGTGCCGCGGAGAGCGCTTCGCCTGTCCCAGCCCAAATCGCCGCTATCTTGGGGAAAATGAAGGCCAGATAGAGAACTCCTGCGAACACCAGCAAGGCGAGGGTGGCGAGGATCGAGGCGAGTTTGACTTGTGCTGTCTTGTTCACGATGTTGCCTTTCAGAGCAGTCCACTCGCAATCTGCGTGAAGCCCACGCCAAACCAGACCAACACAAAGATCCCCCAGGCGACGGTCAGCAGGATTTGCCAGCGCCGATTCGTGACCTTCAACAGCAGAACGAGCAGCAGCGCGCCGAGCGACGTCAAGCCGACCGCCAGATGCCAACTGAACGAACGAAGTCCGGCGTTGGGAAAATCAACAAGCCGGACGATGGCCACACCCCAAGGACCAAAGAAGTTCGCCAAGGCAGCGACGAGATGCTGCAGAGGTGATATAGGCGCGTCATCGGGCGCCGCCATCAAGTGGACGACGACAAATGGGGTACCGATCCCCAGAAAAATTGCAGTGACCGGGGCGAGAATCCTTTCGGTACTCATAATGGTCTCCGGTTACGGTGAGGGATATTATTGCGACTCAGGAAACAACTATCAACTGGTATAAACGCGATGCCGTGGCGTCGGGGACAGTGTCCGGAACGCCCGCCGTTTCACCTGAGGCGATCGCTGGTGTACCGTTGCGCTAATTGCTTGTTCCAGCTTGACTCATCACGACTGCCAAGGTACGGAGGCTTGGAATGAACCGGGCACGTTTGGCCGCACGTGTGAAGAGGGCACTGGTGGAGCCGCCCACCGCCCGCTGGAGCAGGCGGGCCTTTACGCTGATCGAATTGCTGGTCGTCATCGCCATCATTGCGATCCTGGCCGCGCTGTTGCTGCCGGCTCTGAACAAGGCCAAAGCCAAGGCGCAAACCATTTGTTGCCTGAATCATCTGAAGCAGTTGACGATTTGTTGGACCCTTTACGCGGGTGACAACCAGGAGCGGTTGATCGAAAACCGCCTCGCTGCGACGCCCCAGTCCACCAACGGCTGGGTGGCCGGCTATATGCGGCAGATGCCGGACGCAACCGATGACCAGTTCATTCGCGACGGGCGGCTGTTCCGTTACAACACCAGCGTGGCGATCTATCAATGCCCGGCCGCCCGGGGGCTCATGCCTGGGATTCTGGCCCGCTATCCCGGCACCCAGGGCCGGAGCCTGGTGCGCAATTTCTCCCTTTCGGGAAGAATGGGCGGAACCGACGAAACGGATTTTGTTCTCGGCAGCCAGTATCCGCAGTTCCATTGGACGAGCGATATCATCCGGCCTGGGCCCGCCAAAGCGCTCGCATTTTTGGATGAAAGCATCAACTCGGTGGACGATGGCTTCTTCGCCGTGCAGTTGGAGAATACCTGGATGAACTCGCCGACAACTCGCCATGCTCGAGGAGTCACATTCTCCTTCGCTGATGGCCACGCCGAACGGTGGAGATGGCGTAGTTTGAACCAGGAGCAAGACTGGTGGGCGCCCGCGGTTTCGGGCGCAGGCGATTCAACGGCTGACCTGCGCCGCCTTCAGGACGCCGTAGTCGAACGCTAACGCCGGAGGCGTCGTTCTGGAGATGGCGCGGGAGATTACGGCGCAATCGGGCGGGAACTCAGAACACGTTTGGAAAATGTCAAAAGCCGCCGCGTGAGGGCACGTCGCCTACAATAAACGCCCGGCATTCTATCGACCTGTAGGCCCGGTGCCCCACCGGGCGAATTCCCAAACACGCTCTGAGACGACCGCGGTTGGACCAGAACGGGTTCATTAGCCACGAGAACGCCAGGAAAGCGCACCGAAAGAAGCGGCTCCCGGCCGGTTTTCCCGCCAGTGATAAGGCTTCCCCGCTCATTACTGCTTCCCGTTTCCATCGCGGTCCCGTAGATTGACTCCACTGGTGTCCTTAACGCTTTATGATCTGATCCCGCGCGATGACCGGCCCAGCAACGACCTCTTGCTCGGCCAATTCCTCGAATACACCGAAAGCAAACGTTTGCAGCTCTACCCGGCTCAGGAGGCGGCTATCCTCGAACTATTCGAGGAAAAGAACGTCATCCTGAACACGCCCACCGGGTCGGGCAAATCACTGGTCGCCGCGGCGTTGCATTTCAAGGCGCTGGTCCAGGGCAAACGCTCGGTCTATACGTGCCCGATCAAAGCGCTGGTCAATGAGAAATGGCGAGCGCTCTGCCATGAGTTCGGTCCCGACAACGTCGGCCTCAGCACCGGCGACGCCTCCGTCAACCATGACGCGCCGATCCTTTGCTGCACCGCCGAAATCCTGGCCAATATAGCCCTGCGCGAAGGGGCCAGGGCCGATTTCCAGGAAGTGATCATGGATGAGTTCCATTACTACGCCGACCGGGAGCGAGGGGTCGCGTGGCAGGTGCCGCTCCTGACAATGCCGCAAGCGAGGTTTCTGCTGATGTCGGCCACGCTGGGCGACACGACGTTCTTCGAGGAGGAACTCACCAAACGCAACGGCCGGCTCACCGTCACGGTCCAATCGAGCGACCGACCGGTGCCGCTCGAGCACGCTTATTCGGAAATCTCGCTGGCCCAGACGCTGGAGCGGCTCGTTCAAGAAGGCAGGAGTCCCGTTTACGTCGTGCATTTCACGCAGTTGGAGGCGGCCCAAAGCGCGCAGGATTTCACGAGCATCAACGTGGCGAGGCGCGACGAGAAAAACGGCATCGCGAACGCCCTCGAAGGATTCAAGTTTACCTCCCCGTACGGCCCGGAGATCCGGCGCTGGCTCAAGCACGGCATCGGATTGCACCATGCGGGTCTTTTGCCCAAGTATCGCGTTTTGGTGGAGCAACTGACGCAGCAAGGGCTTCTCAAGGTGGTTTGCGGCACCGACACACTCGGCGCGGGCATTAATATGCCCATCCGCACGGTGCTTTTCACCCGGCTCTGCAAATTCGACGGCCAAAAGACCGCGATCCTGAGCGCACGCGACTTTCACCAGATCTCCGGCCGTGCCGGGCGGAAGGGGTTCGACGAGCGCGGTTGGGTGGTGGCGCAGGCGCCCGAGCATGTGATCGAAAACATCAAGCTGGATGAAAAAGCCGCTCGGGACGGCAAGAAATCCGTCAAACGCAAGCCCCCGGACAAAAACTTTGTCAATTGGGACAAGCAGACATTCCTCCGGCTCATTAACGCGCAACCGGAGCGGTTGGCCTCCCGCTTTCAGGTGTCGCACGGCATGCTGTTAAACGTGCTGAGCCGCAAAGGCGATGGCTGCCGTGCGATGCAGCGGCTAATCCGCGACTGCCACGAAACCCCGAAAGCGAAGAAAGAACACACCCGGCGCGCGTGGCAGTTGTTCCGCTCGCTGCTCGACCGCCGGATTATCGAGTTCATTCCCCGGACCGAGGACGGCGCTTACCTGCGCGTCAACGTCGAGTTGCAGGACGATTTTTCGATGGACCAGACGCTGTCGCTGTACCTGCTGGATACGATCCCGCTGTTGCAGGCTGGAGTGCGCCCGTCCCCGGGCACAGGAACACAGGATGCGGGTGGGCCTCGCGAAACGACGTCGGCCCCGGGCGATATTCAAGTTGCTGCGGACGGGGACGGCCGCACGCCGGAAGATGATTACGCCCTGGGCCTCCTCACCCTCGTAGAATCCATTCTCGAAGACCCGGACATCATCCTGCGCAAGCAGCTCGACAAGCTGAAAAGCCAAAAGATGGCCGAGATGAAGATGGCCGGCCTCGACTACGAAGAGCGGATGGAGGAGTTGGAAAAGCTCGAATATCCCAAGCCGAACCGGGAGTTCGTCTATTCCACCTTCAACGCGTTCGCCGACCGCCATCCCTGGGTCGGCCAGGAGAATATCCGGCCCAAATCCATCGCGCGCGAAATGTACGAGAACTTTCGCTCATTCTCCGATTACATCCGCGATTATGAGTTGCAGCGCGCCGAAGGCCTGCTGCTCCGGCACCTGAACAGCGTTTACAAAGTCCTGGCCCAAACCGTTCCCGACGCAGCCAAAACCGATCTCGTGCGTGAGATGGAGCTCTACCTCGGCACGATGATCCGGCAGGTGGATTCGAGCCTCCTGGACGAGTGGGAAAAGATGCGCGACCCGAGCTATCAGCGCGCCGAAACCAAGGAAGTGAAACCGCCGGGAGCGGAGGAAGCCGCCCAGGACATCACGCGTGACACGAAGACCTTCACCGCCGTGATCCGAAACCGGATCTTCAGCTTCTTGCGGGGCCTCGTGAACGCCGATTTCGACCAGGCCCTCACCTTCCTGACCTCGACGCAGGATCCCGACGGACAGTCCTGGACCGCTCAGCGGCTCGAGCGGATCCTCGGGGACTATTACGCCGAGCACGAACGCATCTGCCTGGACCCAAACGCGCGCAACGTGCGTCATACCTACGTCATGCCCTCGGACGACAAGCGGTCCTGGCGCGTGCAACAGATGCTGATTGACCCCGAGGAACACAACGACTGGGTCGCCGAGTTCGAAGTGGATTTGGCCAAGTCGCGTACCGCCGCCGAGCCGGTGATACTGCTGAAGCGGATCGCGAGCCTGTGAAGGCGAGCTCACCGGGACGGGTCGAGTTTGAGGATGAGAGGGGTAGTCGTGCTGGGTGCGCGCCGCGCGTCGGGGCAACACGGGGGAAAACATTCTGCCGGGAGCTCGCAGGCATGGGCGGGAGGGATGCCAGGACTCGGGTGAAGTCCCGTGGTTGCGGGGCGTGGACGAAGCCCGCGCGCTCGGGTTCAGCTCACTTCGGATTATCCGTTAGCCAGTAGCGGATGGCGCTCGCCTGGGGGTTCCGGGGATCGAATTCGAGGACCTTCAGATAATGTTCCCTGGCGCGGGCGGGGTCGTGGAATTGCTGGGCATAGAGATTGCCGAGGGCCAGGTGGGCCCGGCCCTCTTTGGGATAGACCGTCAGGAGCTTCTGGAGTTCATTGCGTGCGTCAACCGGGAAGTTCGACTGCTTCAAAGCCAGGGCGAAGTTGTAACGGGCGTCGAGTGAGTCAGGACGGATTGCCAGCGCGCTCTCATAGGCCGCGAGCGCGGCTGGCAAATTGCCCGCCTCGGCGGTCGCGACGCCCAGATTATACCAGGCATCAAAGTACTCGGGGTCCAACTGGGTTGCCCGGCGATAAGCTTGAATCGCTTCCGGCAGCCGTTGCGCTTGTTTGGCTTGCACGCCCTGGGCATAGGCCCGCTCCGCTTCCGAACGATTTCCAGACGCCGGTTTCGCCGGAGACTTGTAGGTGTAGCGCGAAAAAGCGATGGCTGTTTGTTCCGGCTGCGGCCTCGTGATTTCGCGGGGTTCGCGCGCGGGCGTAGTCAGTGCCGGCCCAGCGGAGGGCTGTAGGGCTGCCGGTTTCGCGTCTTCCCCGCCGGAAAAAATGCGAACGGGGTTGATCTTGCTGAGGAAGCTCCGTTTGGCGGCCTTTGAGGGAGTCGAAGCGACTGACCCGGCTGCCGAATTACTGGTCCTAACAGTGGTTGAAGGCGAGGGCGGGACAGGTCGCACAGGCACATCCTGGGCGGGTTTGAACACCTGCTCGGCGGGCACCTGGACGACCTCCAGTGAAGCCGGGGGCAGGGAAGTATGGACTGGTCCTGCTTTCACCGCAGCGGCCGGCCCGGAAGGGCGGAGCGAATTGCTCGTGGACGAAGTTTGCGGCTGAGCTCCGCCGGCTGGCACCGGTGTTTTGATGGGTTCGACGCTCTGCTGGATCTTATTCAGGCCGGCAACCTTCTCCGTGCTGGCGGAAGTTACGTCGTTGGTCGGAATGACGCTGACCGGCTTCCGGGCCGCAGCCGGAGCCGGGGCCGAGGTCTCGGCCACCGCTAATTTGACTGGCGCCGCGATGCGGTTTGTCTGGACCGGGTTAGTCGGCTGGGCGGTTGCGGACACGATCGGCGGGGCCAGATCCTGCTCCAATTGCCGCACAATTCGCTGCACCTCGGCGGCATCCTCAGGCGCGGGCTTCAACTCCAGGTAACGCCGGTATTGCAGCAGCGCCATTTGTTTGTCTCTGAGGTTTTCCTGGGCGACAACCGCCAGGTTCCGCAAGGCCGGCGCGTAGTCCGGTTGCGCTTTGAGGGCGCTCTGAAACCACTGGACCGCCTCGGCTGGGCGGTTCCGCTGCAGCCTGGTCAAGCCCATCCCCAGGAGTGATTCCGGATCCTGAGGCCGCAGGCGGAGAGCCTGGCTAAAGCTGCGCTCCGCCGCCACCGGCTCGCGACTTCGCAGTTGAGCCGTTGCAAGCCTGGTCCAACCCTCGGCCGACTCCGGACGACGGAGCGTAAAAGCCGTGAGCTCTGACTTTGCCTGTTCGAGTCTGTTTTCCGCCAGAAACAGGCAGCCCAGGTTATACCGCGCTTCCGCCATTTCGTGATTCAAAGCCAGCGCCCGATAGTACGCCTTTTGGGCTTCGATGGTTTCCCCGGACTGATGCAAGGCCAGGCCCAAATAATTGAACGCGTAGGCGTTGGTCGGGAGCAGAACAGTGGCAGTTCTGAGCTCAACCACTGCCTGGCCGGGTTTGCCTTGTTCGAGTAGATCTTTACCCTTCAGCAGAGCTCTCTCCCCGGGCGGCCGACAACCGGCAACGAATGCCGCCGCTACCAGCAGCAGAAGCCAAATGGTCCCGCCCTGATTTTTGATGGTCTGCATCGAGTCTGGTGGTATCATCCACGCTCCGAAGTGTCAAGAAACGCACAGTTCAACGCCAGATTTCGGTTGTTCCCGCGGTCCGCGATCTTTTTTTTGGGCCTCGTGTTGGCCTGGCCGGGCTATGCGCAGGTGGCTCGGGCGCCCAACGGTCCGCGCGCACGTGTCGTCAGTGTCCAGGATCCCGGCGCGTGCGAGGCTTTCCGTCCAATCCTGGAAGTTGTCCGGCCGATGGTGGAATGCGGCCTCACCAACTTGACCGGGAAGAGCACTTCCACGGAAGCGTGGCGGAGCCTCGTATCCACCCAGGAGGTGGTCGGCATCAAGGTCTTTTCACCTCCGGGCGCGAATAGCGGCACCCGGCCGGCCGTCGTCATGGCCATAGTTGAAGGCCTGCTGGCGGCAGGGCTGCCACCCAAATCGATCGTGGTTTGGGATCGACAGGCAACCGACCTGCGGCTGGCCGGTTACTACGACCTTGCCGACAAATATCACATTCGCGTGGCCGGCGGTGCCCAGGCGGGCTACGACGAAACCACCTTCTACGACACCCCGCTCATTGGAAACCTGCTCTGGGGTGATTCGGAATTCGGGAAGAAAGGACCGGGAGTCGGGCGCAAGTCTTACGTCTCCAAACTGGTCAGCAAGGAGATCACCAAAATTATTAACGTGACACCCCTGCTTAACCACAACCTCGCCGGCGTCACCGGGAACCTCTACAGCCTCGCCTCCGGGAGCGTCGATAATTTCTACCGGTTCGAGGTCGACGGCAGCCGCCTGGCGACGGCGGTGCCTGAGATTTTCGCGCTCCCCACACTCAGCGACCGCGTGGTGTTGAATGTGGTGGATGCTCTGTTATGCCAGTACGAAGGCGGCGAACGGGGACTTCTACATTATTCCACGACCCTGAACGAGTTGCGGTTCAGCCGCGACCCGGTGGCGCTCGACGTCCTCTCGGTGCAGGAATTAGAGCACCAACGTCAGGTCGCCGCCGCCCCGGCCGCCGGCAAACCGAACCTGGACCTTTACAGCAACGCGGCTTTGCTCGAGCTCGGTGTCAGCGATCTGAAGCGTATCGACGTTACCAGGATGCCGCTGGGCAAGGGCCGGCCTCTTTATTAGCGC
>DATDCV010000403.1:0-3033 GCA_036524155.1 Verrucomicrobiia bacterium | reverse complement strand
AGCGCTGGTCACCGTCACGCTGGCCTTTGAGGCCGTCGCTGTGAAAATGGCGCCGGAATCTGCAAGGGCAACCGGGGACAGGACATAAGCGCTGTCGGTCGCGCCGCTGATAGCGGTGGAACCACGATACCACTGATAGGCAACGCCCGCAGGGTCAACAACCGTGACCGTATTGGTCATTGCGTGGTTAATGAGAATCGTCTGGTTGCCGGACTGGCCATAAATGCGAACGCTGCCGGGGGTCGTCACGGAGGTAATCTCAATGTTATCGAACCAGAAGTTGTCGTAGGCCCCGCCAGTGCGGGCGGCGAGGGCAAACCGGCCGCCGCTGATCGAGCTGAAACTCGGGATCGGCAAATGATCGAAAACGAGATCGCCGTGGTAGACCACATTCAGTGTGCCGTCTGTATTCAACTGAACGATCGTGTCGGCGTAGACCGGGGTGGGGTCAAAAGGATTCGTGCTGGTCTCCACGAATGAGAGCGGCAAGTGGGCAGTGGCGACGATCTGGCTGCCCCAACGCACGTCAATCGAAGGGGCGAGGGTGGGTTCGGCGGAAACATAACCGAAGATGTTGTCGTTATCGTAATTGTCCATGCTTACGCGCAGCCCGGTTCCTAAGCCCTGGCCTTCCTGATATGAGGTGCCGGTTGGAGCGTCTGGAATATCGCTGCCGAAGGCAAACGCAAAACCGTCCGCGGGTCGAGTTCCGCCGCCGCCAACGCTGGTTTGGAAGCGGGCGGTAAACCCATATACCGCGGCGCCGGCGTTGGGATCTGAAATAACGATAGCGCCGTCCTGGTCATTGATGGCAGTCGCCAATTTCAGGCAGCCGGAGCCGCCGACGCCGCCAGTCGTGTCCACCAAGGCGGTGCCGAGAATCGTGGTGCCGGCCGGGACCGCGCCGTCGTTGAAGTTGAAGGCGAGTTGAGCCGTAGCGGGGAGAGTCAAATTGGTGACTCCGAGCGTCACCTCCGTGCTGGTAACGGCATTGTTGGGGCCGGTCGCAGTGACCTTGTATTTGCCAGCATTGCTGGGCTGCACTGCGGCGATCTTGAGGGTTTGGTCGGTGGCGCCGGTGAGCGCTCCTCCATTATAGAACCATTGATAAGTGACGCCGGTATTATTGCCAACCCGTACATCGAATTGCACATCATCGCCCTGCTGCGCAGTTTGATCGAACGGCTGTTGGCTGATGCCGACCAGCGGCGTGGTGAACGTGGTGATCTGAAGATTGTCGATCCACTGGTTCGCATTGAGGCCACCGGTGCGGGCGCCCAAACCGAAGCGCATCGGTATCCCTAAGGCGGCGATATCCTGGTATCCGGGGATGAAGAAGTTCGTGAAGACATTCACCCCTTTGTAGTCCAGGGTCAACGCGCCGTCCGCGTTCAGGCGGATGTGGACATCTGTCCACCAGGTGCTGGGATCAGCGCCGCTCGTGGTGATTCCGGCAATCGTATACCCCTTCCAGGCAACGATTGTGCCGCCGGAACCGCCCGCAACGTAGACTCGAGGCGCCGGCGGCGTGTCCGGGTTGCTGTAGATGTCCCAGCAAAACCGCACTCCGCTCCCAGCCCCGCTCTCACCAAAATTGCTGGTATCCTGCAGGTCCGGGGCCACCACGAAGCTGAACCCGTCGGCGGGAGTGCCGCTCCCGCCGCCAATGCGGATTTTGAAGGTCGCGTCAAAGCCGTAAATCGGCTGCCCGGCGTCAAGATCGTCGAGGATGAACGAGCCATTTTGGCTATTGATGTTCTTGGTCAGCTTAAGGCAGCCGGAATCCCCGATGCCGCCGTTGAGTTCAAGGTAAGCGCCTCCAAAGCTGTTGGCATTGGTGTGCGTGCCCGGAGGCAGGTCGCCAGTGTTAAAGTCGCTGAAAAAACTTCCCGCTCGAGCCGACAGCATGGCTGCCGCCAGGAACAGGCCGCTAATGAGATACCACTTGGGACGTGTCATGGTTATTCCTTTGATTTGAGTTTGAGTTGCGGAACAGGGGGAAAGTCTGGATTGATGGATTAAGGTTACGGTTTAGAGGTGGAGCGGGTTTCCGGGAGCGGCAAATGGCCAGGCGCCGGAGGCAAACGCGGGGAAGTTGGGGTATTGCTGGTTGGGATACTGGGTCCAGCCTGATGCCGGAGCCGGCGTTCGAAAACATCAGAGTGAAACTGCAAGGAGTCTTCCCTCATGAGTTGTCACTGAGTCGGCGCTCGCCTGCGAGCCCCGCAATCTCAGAATTTCATTAACAGTACGCCTCCAAAGCCGAGGGTCAAGCCCGTAACACGATTTGGATTTTGGTTTCGCTCAACGCTGGCAGATGGTATCTAAGCGTGCATTATTGCTGAGACGCATGGGTTGGGGGCGCGTGGCGGAATGGCAGACGCGCGTGGCTTAGGACCACGTGAGGTAACTCTTGCAGGTTCAAGTCCTGTCGCGCCCACCATGCGGGTGTCTTTAGGTTGGCCACCAGCCTCACTCGGGGTTCAAACTAACTACTCAGGCTGAGCATGGCTCCCGTCACCAATCCGCTTTCGCTCGCCGACACGTTGCGCGCGGCGCGGGACACTCGCCACCTCGAAATCGGCCCACGCGCCCTCGGCGAGGTCCCGCGAGTGTTTCGCGAACAATTTGGCGCCCGGCCGGGCATAATCGTTGCGGACGCGAACACGTTTGCCGCCGCCGGCCAGGCGGTGCAGGACGCTTTTCAGGCGGCGTCGAATCCCGTGCTGGAGAGGTTCGTATTTCGTGATCCGGACATGCACGCAGAGCACCGCTTCGTGACCGAGATCGAAGCGGTTTTGAAGCGCCGCGAAGCAATCCCGGTCGCGGTAGGTTCGGGAACCATCAACGACCTGACGAAGCTCGCGGCGCACCGGGCGGGCCGGCCGTATCTGTGCGTCGCCACCGCGGCGTCGATGGATGGCTACACCGCCTTCGGGGCGTCTATCACACTCGAAGGCTCCAAGCAGACATTTGAGTGCCCCGCGCCCAAAGCCGTGGTGGCGGACCTGGGAGTGATCGGCGCGGCGCCAT